>NZ_JJQY01000019.1:0-42578 GCF_000979295.1 Methanosarcina sp. 1.H.T.1A.1
GTCCCAGGAAAGGGTCACAGGCACAGTGAAAGTGAAGCTCTACAAAGGCGCACTTACTATCCTTGCCCGCTCCTCTCCAAACGCCCTCTACTCCGAAGACCTCGTTTCCTTCGACAGCCAGACCATTAACCAGCAGGACGCTGAAGGGTTTGCGAAGTACCACGGGTTCCAGGCCAGGATGTACAGGAAAGTAATGGATAAGAAATAAGTTTGTGATTTTGTCTGTTCCATTTTAATGGAGCAGAATTCTTTTTTTATTGAGCTCATCCCAAAACCAATTTTAGTCGCAAATCAATAAAGCTTCAGAACTATTTTCTGTGATCACAAACTCAACTGATTACTCATAACTGTTTTACTTTGATGAGCTTTCAACAATAGAATCTCCTCATGAATATTCCTTGATTCCTACTCTAAACGAGCCAGTATCCAGTGGTTTAACGTGTATATTGTAAGTCCCGTTTTCTTCTACAGTAAAATCCGGATGATAGGGGCCGTAAACTCCATCCAAATAATCCAATCTGAACGTTTCTTCAAATGGGATGTAGGAACCCTTGCTTATTGATACAAAAATCTTCCCGGGACCTGAATAAGGTATCTCTGCAACTAAAAACTTGTATTCTACATTGCTGGTGAGATTGACCTGAAAAACTGATTCGTTTGATACAGAGGCTCCGAAAACATATTCATCATCAAGACTTAAATAAAAACTATAGCCAAAAACCAGTATTGCTACCAGTATTGTTAAAACTATAAAAATTCTATCTTTCTGTTCTTCATCCAATACTCTGCGCCCCCACAGAAGATGGATTCATTGTGAATAGCTAAATTCCCGTACTCATTTTTGAGTTCCAGAATATCTTAAATCTTCTGTATATAATCTATTTAAGCTATAATTAGATATATTTACTTAAATTTAGTCAAAGTCAAGATTATACTCAAGACATCTATATACCACTAAGAAACTGTTCTGGAACTAATTTTATTTTCATATCAAAAAGAATTTTAGAATAAATATCATGATCAGAGAGCCCGTGAGAACTACGAGCACCCGGCTGCAACCGTCCTCCTCGCAGCCCACGCCGACCTTGAAAAACTCGTCCTGACCCGCGGAGAACTGAAGTTCAAGAAGATCGTTGAAGAGCAGTGGTCCGAAATGGCATACGGCGGCCTTGTGGACGATCCCCTCTTTGCTGACCTCAACGCCTTTATCGACAAGTCCCAGGAAAGGGTCACAGGCACAGTGAAAGTGAAGCTCTACAAAGGCGCACTTACTATCCTTGCCCGCTCCTCTCCAAATGCCCTGTATTCCGAAGATCTGGTTTCCTTTGACAGCCAGACCATCAACCAGCAGGACGCTGAAGGGTTTGCGAAGTATCACGGGTTCCAGGCAAGGATGTACAGGAAAGTTATGGAAAAATAAATTTTGTTAGTAATTTTTCCTGCCTTTTGGTTTTCAAGGGGCAGGTGATTTCTCTTTTTTAGTTTATTTTTGGGCATCCTAAATTTTGATTGTTTTTGTACCGAAGGTTAAGAAATTATATCACGGTACATATTAAAAAGGATTAAATTACATGTATTCGTAACTCAGACAGATATTTATGGATATAGGGACTGGTTTAGCTATAATTGGAGGAAGGGAACTAATTGTCAAAATACTGGGTCCTACGGCAGATTACATCGGCAATGAAACAAAAAATCTCGTTGAAAAATCTCATGAAAACATAAAGCAAATATTTATAAATGCTGAAAAGTTTCTTGGTCCTAAAATAGATTCTCCTGGAAAAGTGAGTCCTAGAGTATTAAAACACATAATAAATGAAGGCGCTTTTTGCGATGAGGAGTTAACTCGTGAATATTTTGGAGGAGTTCTAGCATCTTCACGTAATAATGATTTAAGGGATGACAGAGGTTTAACCTTTATATCTTTAATAGAATCCATGTCATCTTACCAGATAAGGACACACTACATATTTTACACAATTGTAAAAGAATTATTTGATGGTAAAAACCTTAAACTTGGAAAAGGAACTGAAAGAAAGAAAATGCAAGTTTTTTTACCATTTGATTTATACGTTCACTCCATGGATGTTCCAAGAGAATATCTATTAGAAATACTTCTTCCGCATATACTTTGGGGTTTGTCAAGGTTAGATCTAATTTCAAATTTTGCCTCTGGAAGTGGTGATTCTGTAAAAAAGCATTATCAAGAAGCAAATACTCCAGGAATTATTTTTACACCTACTGTCTTTGGTATTGAATTTTATATGTGGGCACATGGATATTCAGATACACCTCGAAATAAATTTTTGGACAAAAATACACAGTTTATTAAAAGCAAGATACTAGATATACCAAAAGGAGCGGTATCGACTGAAATTGAGACGTATAAACAACATTCAAAACAAATATCCCCAAAATCTCGGTACCCTATAAGAAAATCACAACGGAAGTGAAGAAAAACGTCGATTGAATCAGAAAAACTCCCCCCAGAGGAAAAGAATCGCTTAATCTAATCAGCCCTACAAAGTGCCCCTTCTAAACTGCAAAAATCACGGGTTTTTCAATTTCGCTTTTCTTAACTTTACCTTAACAAACGTTTTCGGGGTAGATTTAAGCAGACCGCCGGCAGGAAAAAATATATTTTAGATGAATTGGAAAAATCTGTAAGCGGATCGTATTCTAAGAAAAGGCTGCATGATCTTGGGATAAATATCAATCATTTAACAATTATTGGAACTGCTTTAATTGGATTATTAAGTTCGCAAAATGTGACTTTATTTTCAACCTCATAAATAAATTTACTGACAGAATCTTTTTGAGTATAAATGATCAGTTCATTCTTGGCTCTTGTCACAGCAACGTAAAAGAGCCTTCTTTCTTCCTCATATCTATCTCTTTTACGGGAAAGGATTGCGGGTTCAAAAAGATCGGGATTTTCTATTTCACAGGGAAAACCGTATGTTCCTTCCACTACGTTAAGCAGGAAAACTACTTTTGCTTGTAAACCTTTGCTTTTATGGACTGTCATGAAAGGTATTTTATCAGGATTTTTATTTCCGTCTAAGGAAATTGGAACGCCCAGATTTTTAGCATGTTCTATTAACGTATTCTGCATCACAGGATTTTTTCCAATCCTAGATAGAAGTAAAATATCTTTTGCTTCATAGCCCTCATTAAGATAATTCTTTAGTGAATGAACACAATGTTCAGCAACTTGAGAATGATACTTGCTTGGAGCTTTTTGGTTGTAGTTTGAAACGTAGACCTCTATAGTGCTTTCAGTAGAATTGCTGGCAAAAGTACTTTTATCTATCTGTGAGCCTTTGTTGTATTTTATGATTTCAGCACCAGCGTCAACTATAGACTTGCAACTTCTGTAATTTATGGAAAGATCGGTCCTGGCCGGATGGTCAAAGTACTCATGGAAGTTGACAAAAAAATCAAGGTCAGATCCTGAAAAACCCATTATGCTCTGCCAATCATCACCTACACAGAATAATTTGCATTTCTGGTTTTTCTTCATGAGCTCGCGTATAACTTCGTATCGTTGAGCACTGATGTCCTGATACTCGTCAACCAAAATCTGGTCGAAAGAATTTTTGTACAATTCTTTGTTTTCTTTTAGCTCTTTTACAGCAAGGTTGATCATATCAGAGAAATCGATTTTGTTTTCAATCTTTAGTTCGTTTTCATAAATTTCATAGATTTCCAATGCGATATTGGAAAACATTTTCTGTTTTACAGACCATTTTTCATTTTTCAGCCTTTGCTCAATGTTTTTGGGGGGCAGATTATATGTTTTAGCTATTGTTATGAATCGGCTGATATTGAAAGAAAGACCCTTAACAGATGTTTTACATTCTTCGTCCAATTTCTTAACAAGTTGTTCATATGGAACGGGAGTGAATTCAAAATCTTTATCAGGGTACTTTGTTTTCAAGGTATTTGTCATCTTTTCAATCAAGGTTTTTTCAAAATATGTTTCTTTGAATTCGTAGTATGTAGTTTGCACAAGAGAATATTTATCCTGATTAGAGAACTTCTCGATTTTTATCATCATGCTTTTTCTGTACGCTTCAGATGCATTTTCACCCTCAAACCAATCAGGTACTCTTCCATCCCTATCTATCGCCCAATGTTCGAGATAAATATCGTAATCAGGAAAGAAAAAATCAGGAGTCGGAATCTTTCTATCACCGTTTTCAGCGGTGTATTCCATCCATATGGCGGGATTTTCGTATAATATTCGGACTCTTTTTCCATTCAGGTTGTGACTTATAAAAAAGTTAAAAATAACCCTTTCAGCCTCACTTTTGACCTTAATGCCGTTGAGGGCTGTATATGTTAAATTCGTCATGTATTTGTAAAATTCTTCCTTTTCTTCGAAGTCGTCTTTGCTCTTGATAATCTCACCATCAAAGTAAAACTTCATATATTCTATAATTTTTTTCTGGAAATTTCCGTCATTTTTTCTTAATTTGAATAAATTATCGATATAACTGGAAAATTCCCATTCAAAATTAGAACCTGAAAACTTTAATCTGGGAATCTCTTTCCCTGAGCTTCTACATCCATCTTCCAAAATTTTCTTTCCTAATGAATGAAAAGTCCTGACTTCTATATCGTCAATTCCAAATCTCTCATTAAGTCTCTCCTTAATCTCTCCAGCCGCCTTATTCTGAAATGCTAAAACAAGTATTTTCTTAGCTTTAATTCCGTCCAGCTCTCTCTCCTTGAGGTAGGCAGCTCTTGTAACCAGAACTTCAGTTTTTCCTGAACCTGCACCCGCTACAACCAAATTATGTGTATCATCAATTATTATGGCTCTTTTTTGAGATTCATCCAGAGGGAAAGGAGACTTTTGAAATAAATAATCATACTTCTGGATTCTTTCCTGTATAAATTCTTCATTATCATATCTCTCAAATTCACTCAATAAACAGGACAATTCTGTTATCGCTTTTTTAACAAAATCATTGGAGGGCTCATCCAAAAGTTTACTTCGATTTTTAAAAAAGGAGCAGGTATTTAGGCATTTTTTACAAGTATCAATTAAGTTTTTTCTTTCATGATAAGTCAAATAAGTTTCCTTTCTTGTATTGTATAATTCGTACCTTTGACACAAGTCAGATATATCCTTTCCAATGTTTTCTTTTATTTCTTCGCTTATACATTCCTTTTCAATTTTTAAAATTCTATTTCTAATTTCCAGAACTTTGATTATGCATATTTCGTAGATTCTTTTAAATGAAAGTATGGATCGAGAGAAAATCATAAAATCAATAACCTTAGTTTGCTTTTTCACTTCGGAACAATTTTCATTTGTGTTACCTAAAACCATTACAATACCTTCTAGTAACTTAAAATAAAAACTGCTTCATAGGTACGATATGTATGTTTATACACACATTATATAAAAATTTAGGCTGAGAATAAATGTAAACTTTTATATGAGTAAAATGGATGATGGATTGGGAGATCAGATTGAAAACCAACTAATCGATTCTGTAAAATGCCCCTTATAAAGCTGCAAAAGTCACAGGTTTTTCGAGTTCACTTTTCTTAACTTTATCTTAACAAACGTATTCGGGATAGATTTAAGCAGACCGCCGGCAGGAAAAATATATTTCAACTGAATTGCTTATGGGAGGAAGATTTTCATTTCGTATTCGGCGGTCCAGTTTCTGACAACTTTCCTTGATCCATAATTCACCTGAAAAATGTCGCTTGAATCAGAAAACCCCCTCCCAAGAGGAAAAGAATCGCTTAATCTAAAGAAGCCCTGCAAAGTGCCCCTTCTAAAGATGCAAAAATCACGGGTTTTTCAATTTCACTTTTCTTAACCCTTTTCTTACAAACGTATTCGGGGTAGATTTGAGCAGACCGCCGGCAGGAAAAATATATTTAAACTGAATTGGTTAGGGGGGAAGATTTTCATATTGAATTCAGCGGTCCAGTTTCGGATACTTCTGAATACTTAAAACTGGGAAAATGTTTAAAAAATATTAGTGGAAAGACACTAAATTTTAGTTTCTAATGAGTCATGCTTATTTATCTGAATTTTAAATTGCCATGTATCTGTTCAGAATTAGGAGTTTATAACAGGTAATACCCATTTTACCAAAATTGTGAGAATAGCAAATATAATAATAAGCCAAATTACCCAACCGGGTAAATTTTCGGGTGTGTCAACCATAATAACAGATATTTCTGAATCATATAAAAAGACATATAGATGGATGACTCCAACTTACCTTTTTCGAATCAATTTTGAGTTACTTGGAAAGGATAAGGAGAACTTTTCACCTCTTATTAAGCGATCCTTTTTCGGGCTACTTTCTTTAGTCTATAATTAACTTGAAAAAGTCCCTTAAATCAAAAAAATCTCCCCGAGAGGTAAAGGATCGCTTAATCTAAAGAAGCCCTGCAAAGTGCCCCTTATAAATATGCAAAAATCGCGGGTTTTTCAATTTCACTTTTCTTAACTTTATCATAACAAACGTATTCGGGGTAGATTTAAGCAGACCGCCGGCAGGAAAAATATATTTTAATGTATTGGGCAATATGAAAAAGAAAACTACCTTAACAAATAAGGCTCACCCGATAAAGTAGCCAAATCAAAAAATCTCACTTCAAAAGAGCTTCGAATTCTTCTACCGTGAGCCCTGAAGCTTTTATCAAATTTCTTAAAAGACCCGGCTTCAGTTCTTTGTGCTTCGGGACGGTAAGCGTAACTTTTGAGCCTTCCTTTCTCAGGACAACGTGGCTTCCTACCTGCCGGTGGGGAAGCCAGCCAGCTTTAGAAAAGGCTTTAATTGCCTGCATCCCGGAAATTACAGGAAGTCCTGACATTTAAGCAACCACATCAACAACTCTACAGGAGGATTTTCCAATGCATTCCTGCAAGTCGTCTTCTGCGAGGGATTCCAGGCAGGCCTGAATCGCTTCTTTAATATTTTCAATAGCTTCTTCTACAGTGTCTCCCTGTGAAAAACAGCCTGGTAAACCGGGGCAGCTGGCAATAAACCCTCCGACTTCTTCGTCTTCCTCAAGGATAATTTTGAACCGCATAGAACCGATTATGAGGTTTTTGCTTAATATTTGTATGGGTAAGGGTTTGATATTGATATTTTTGATCCATAATCCACTTAAAAAAACGTCGCTCGAATTTGAAAAACTCCTCAAAAAGGGAAAAGAATCGCTTAATCTAAGGAAGCCCTGCAAAATGACCCTTATAATGCAGTAAAAACCACGGGTTTTTCAATTTCGCTTTTCTTAACTTTATCTCTACAAACGTGTTCGGGGTAGATTTAAGCAGACCGCCGGCAGGAAAAATATATTTCAACTGAATTGGTTGTTGAAGAAGATTTTCATATAGTATTTGGCGGTCCAGTTTTGGATAGCTCCAACGAAAAAAGTAAGGTCACTAGTTAAGAGAAAAGTATATTCCGGGTCTGAGGTATATTTAAAAAAGAAAAAGTGTAAGTCCGCTTGAGCGAAACTCACTTTATAATCCAAAATTAGCCCTCTTGAGCGCAGCGAAAAGGGCCGCGTACTCCCGAGGCGCAATTCGGGTGCCGAGGCGCAATTCGGGTGCCGAAGCGAAATTCGGGTTTAGTATCTGTCTTCTCTGGGTTTCCTGTGCTTAGGAAGACATTCTCTGCAGTAAACGGGTCTTTCCGGGTCAGGTTTGAAAGGCACTTCGGTTTCAACACCACAATCAGAACATTTAGTCTTGTGCATTTCCCTGGGAGCTCCGAAGCCTCCACGGCTGCTGTCTCTTCCCCTGTCTCCTCTATCATTATAAGCCATTTTGTTTCACCCTGGTTTTAGTTGTTATTTATTGCTGAAAAATAAGATTGTATACGACTCTTTGGTTAAAAACAAAAATTGGTTTTTAACAACAGATTGTCATACATCTCTTTATTTTCAATACACATACATTGCATTTAAAATATATAAATGTTCCATAATATAATGTGAGCCGATCCCGAAACTAATATTATGTTGAAATTATATATTTAAAGTTATGTCATTTCAGGAGATGGTGATCTGTGGAAATCCATAGAACCTATCTTCCCCCACAGAAACCACACACAGGACGGCCTCATGCAGACTTAAGGAAGTTAATGAATGGAATCTTGTATGTCGTTACAACAGGTTGTACTTGGAAAGATGTTCCTCGTATCTATGGCTCTAAATCAACAGTTCATAGATTTCATCTCTACCTGTGTGAACATGGTACCTATCAGAAGATTTGCAATGAACTTTTAAACAAAGGTTATGACTTGAAGAAAATAGATCTTTCTCAGTGCTTTACTGATACAAAGGATGTTCCTGCTAAAAAAGGGGAAACATCGATTATGATGGCTACAAGAAAGGAAAAAGAGTAAAAATAAGCGTTTTAGTAGATTTAGAGGAGCTACACCTCTCTATTATTGTTGTTTCTGCAAAGAATGACTCCACGCTTTATGTATCTACACTTAAGAATTTCAAGATACGGAGACCTATAGGAAGGCCTGTAAACAGGCCTTTCAAAGTGACAGCTGATGCAATATATGATACAGGTGAAATTCGAAAATATAACAGAAGAAGAGGAAGCAAGTCTGTAAGATTACCATAATGGTGCGACACATCCGGGCACCAGGAACCGCACTTTCGCACGCTCAAAAAAGCCATAATTAAGAAAACTGTCCGTTAAGCTTTAAGTATCTAATAAAATCTAAAAGAACTCCAGAAAAGTAATTGTAGGAGGTGGGGATCATGAAAGATGTTCATCCAATTTATAGAGATCCCATTACATACGAGAGTTTCCCACCACCTAAATAATATAATGCAACAGTTGTATATATACCCCACTTATGAAAATTAAAAGAAGATTTGTTTTTCATATGATAGATTGGTTTTATCGAACCCTCAACTATTATTTTTACCCAGTTTTCTTCCAAACATCACTGCAAACTGATAGTGCTTATATATACAGCTAACATCGCAAAAACCTGCTTCTTTAAGCCAATCGAGCTGCTGGTCCAAGCTTGAATCCTTATCAAGTTTAACTCTTTCATAACCAGCCAGTATTTCTTCTTCGGGCAAGCCGCTACTTTCGATATGCTGTCTCCAGGTTGTCTTATTCAGGTTTTCTATGAAAAGAGTTTCTCCATGTACCTGATCGGCGTTAATAAAAACCCCGTTCTTTTTAATATGGAGTAGCTTTTTTTGTAGAGCTCCTTTTTCTCTTTGTCTTCCAGGTGATGGATAGATACGGCTGACACTACCATATCGTATTTTTCCGAGAAATCGTACTTTGAATAATCTGCTGCAATGTATTTTACTTTTGAGTTATTTCTGAATCTGTCTTTTGCCATATCCAGCATCTTTTCCGAGATATCAATAAGTGTAAATGATGCATCTGGATATCTTTCCATCAGAAAAGCCGATAGAAGTCCTGTTCCGGCACCTATGTCCAGGATATCTGGATTTTTCGCATCTACTGACGCCACGGATACCGCGGCTCCATAAAAGTCATCGAAGCAAGGTATAAACTTCCTTCTCTGTTCATCATACTTTTTTGAAATAGCATCAAACTTTCGTTGAATTTCGCCCATTTTTTTCACCAGGTTTTAGCACCGAGGACGGTTTCTTCTTTTCCTTCTTACTGCATACGTCTTTGTACGGCATATGATTAATTCATTATTGACCTATTTTCCGTACGACATTTATTTTCAATATCTCAAAGCTCATTTAGGCAGGTTCTCTCTAAAGCTCAAAAAAGAATCTATTTATATTTCGCAGCATTGTTAGAAGCATGTATCTCGAAGATGAAGAGACGGCAAGCGCCGACAAGAGCCGTGAATTTGGCGCATTGGGAGATGTTCTGCGGGAACTGCAAAGGGAAGAAGTGGAACAAACTGAGACATGCCTAGTGGAAACCCCAGAAACAAACACGACACAAAAAACGATAGAGATAATGACAGAGATCAATGCAACATTAAAAGAGATCGCAGAGACTCAAAAGAAAATACTGGAAGAGATTAAAAAGAACAAGACCTGATAAACTCCAATTAACACTTTCTTTTTTCACTTTAAGCACGGTTTTTATATTTTCAACTGTTTTTTCTGAGATTTCGATAGTATTCTAACATATAAACAGAATTTTTTCAGCCGAAATATGGGTATCTCAGACACTGTCTGGGTCTTTCAGATACTGCAGTGAATCTCTCAGACACTATCTTCAAGGCTTTTCCTTGCAGTAAAACTCACAACGGAAGGGCACGCTTGAAATTGAGCCAAAAATTAGACATTTATGAGTCCTAAATCCGGAAAAAATCCCTTTTCAGGCTTTTTCGGGTTTTATCTTTTATGCAGCTTCTTGCGGATTTATTGCCTTACATACCCCAGTAATTTGTCTTGTTTATTCTTTCAATTTCATCGGTTCTCCGCAACAGTCCATATCACCGGTACAGCCTGTAGCGCAGCGGTCATCTCCGCACTCATTTACCACCTTAAGTTCGAGCCCACAGTTCTCACAAATAAGAACCTGACCCTGTTTCAAATTGTTGCAATTCATTCCATACTACCTCTATATTCTTGACAGAAAAAATATGTAATTTAGGTTAAAATTGCTTTTGAAACAATAATTCTGAAGATTAGTCTGCTAAACTGAAAAATTCGACTCTTTCAGCCACTATCTTCAAGGCTTTTTCTTGCAGCACAACTTTCAAATGACGCATTAGCAACGGCTTTTGCAACCGCAGGCACGACATGCTTCTCAAGGGGGTCCGGTATAATGTGGTCTTCGGAAAGCTCGCCAACGGTCACTACATTTGCAAGGGCATAGGCCGCTGCCATTTCCATTTCAGGCGTTATCCTCCTTGCACAGGTGCCAAGAGCCCCTTTGAAAAGCCCCGGGAAACTCAGGCAATTATTGAGCTGGTTTGGAAAATCCGACCTGCCGGTAGCAACAATTCTTGCTCCCGCCCGCTTTGCAGCATCGGGCATGATTTCAGGAACAGGGTTTGCCATTGCCATTACAATAGAATCTTTTGCCATCGAGCGGACCATATCCTCGGTCACGATCCCTCCGACTGAAACCCCGATAAAGAGGTCAGCCCATGGAAAAGCTTCTTTGAGACCGCCTTTTATTTTGTCAGGGTTTGTAAGCTTTGCAATTTCCTCTTTTATATGGTTCATGCCTTCTTCTCGCCCCTCGTACACAAGCCCCTTGCTGTCACAGGCAAGAATTTTTGCAGGATCTGCGCCTGCCCGGACCAGGAACCTGAAAATTGCAACCCCTGCAGCCCCCAGCCCTGAAATAACGATTTTTAGCTCATCCAGCTCCTTTTTCACAATTTTAAGGGCATTCAGGAGCCCGGCAAATACGACAATGGCTGTCCCGTGCTGGTCGTCATGGATAACAGGAAGGTCAAGCTCTTCCCGCAGCCTTGCTTCTATTTCAAAACAGCGGGGTGCACTGATATCTTCCAGGTTGATGCCTCCGAAAACCGGAGCCAGGTGTTTTACCGCTTTTATCACCTCTTCGGTGTCCTGGGTATCGAGGCAGATAGGAAAAGCGTCTATGCCGGCAAATTCCTTGAAGATAATCGCCTTTCCTTCCATAACTGGCAGAGCCGCATATGGCCCGATGTTCCCAAGCCCGAGCACTGCTGACCCGTCAGTTACAACAGCAACTGTATTTTTCTTAAGGGTGTAAAGGTAGACAAGCCCCTGGTTTTCGCTAATTTTCCGGCACGGCTCAGCAACTCCGGGCGTATAGGCAATGCTGAGGTCGTGGATTGTACGGAGGCGTACCTTGCTTGCAACCTCAAGTACACCCTCCAGCCTCCTGTGCATTGCAAGCGATTCCTGATATAATGAAGCGTGAGTGTCACTATCCTTTTCCATACCCTTTCCGGAGCCCTTTTGAGAATCTCCTTCAGAGTTCTTCCCCATATTTTCTTCCGGATCTCTTTCCAAGCCTAAAACCGAATAAACGTCTTTTATTCCAAAAACCCCCTGTGCTATAGCAAACCCTGTGTCCGGAGAAGGAAACCTCCGGAAAAACTGCCTGTAAGAAATATAATGCTACATAATGATTTATCGAAATAATAGATAAACCCGATGGGGGAAAATGAACCTGATATTTTTGTATATTTTATTTCCAGTGATTGCTCAGTTTGCAGATCTCGCTCTCCAGAAAGAGATATACCATTTCAGGAGAATTACCCTGTATGCAGATTAAAGGAATTGCCAGTGATACTCTTGATTTTATCCTTGAAGCTAGCAGGTCAATGGCTCCGGAAGAGTTTGCCGGGCTTTTGCAGGAGAAAGACGGAATAATCACCGAGGTGCTTATCCTGCCGGGAACCGAATCAAGCGACTCAAATGCAGTCCTCAGGCTTTACATGATGCCGAATGTAAAAGCTGCAGGCTCGGTCCACAGCCATCCCGGACCCAACCGCAATCCCTCAAAAGCCGACTTACACCTCTTTTCAAAAACCGGAAACTTCCATATCATCGTGGGCCGTCCCTACAACAGGCAGAGCTGGACCTGTTATGACAGGGAAGGAAATGTAAGGGAACTTCCTGTCCTTGATGTAGAATTCGAAGAGGACGAAGAGTTTTGAAAAGATAACAGAAGTAAGGCGCGATAAAAAAACCTGATGTTAAATACCCCTGATGTTAAATACCCGCTAAATCTAAAGATTTAACGGGTTTCCTGCTGAGAGTTTATGACTGGATATCCCTGCAACACGCAGAAATTATTGATACAGATGCAAGGAAAACATCAACCTAATATCTCTGCTTTATTCTCCGGAATAACCTTTACTATTTTTTCACTATAAAGCCTGAGAAAGCAGCAATTATCTCCTGCCTCCGTCTGCTTCTGCCTTGTTCCCTACCAAAAACATTTTATTTACAGATACACATTATTTATGGGATACACCTTGTGCCTTCATTTAAAGGGAGGCGGTTTTAGCTTAAAGGTTGTATTCAGGAAACGTATCTGGGACTCAAGAACCAGATAGCCTTCACGTATCTGGAGGTAGTAATCCTAATGCCTACATGCCAAGACTGCAGATTCTATACGGTTATTGATGAGCTAAAAGGCGAATGTTTCAGCCTCGGATTTGAAGTACGCGGGAAAACCGATTCCAAGAAATGCCCGGAGCGGGCTTTCAGGCCAAATAAAGGTCCCAATTCGAAAAAAGCCGGAGCGGCAAGGTATTAAAATGGATCACGGATCGGGGACGAAAAAAATACTGTTAAATGAGGTTGAAAATGTAAAAATACATTGATCGAGCCTCCAGCGGGACAAAAAACCGGAAAGCGCAAAAAAATCTATTTTCTGCTTGCCGGAATCAAATGAATTTTAAGTTAAATCTCATTCAATCTTTCCTTTTTATATCTTCTTTTTTACATTTACGTTTCTTTATGTGCTGACCTTTGATATTTTATTCTAACATACCAGGTTCTATCAGTTACTAAAAACGATAGGAAAGGCTGTACTCATACATGACAAAGCAGAATCAATACAACGCTTTTGTCAGATATGGCCAGTAACTTTCCCTTTATCTTTATGCTGATTTCTCTGTTTTTCAATTAACCTGTCTTTCGTCCTCGGAGACTACGATATATTCAGGAATGATCCTTGTGTTGCTACCGTTTTCATTCGTTACTGTAAGACTTACATCATACTTTCCCGGTTCATTAAATGTGTGAGTTGCATTCAAAGCATGTTTTGAATGGATGCCATCTCCGAAGTCCCAGAACCAGTAAATCGGTGCACCTGTACTGTTGTCAGTGAATAATACTTTTAAGGGCGCACTTCCTGACGTTATATTGGCAAAGAAGTCAGCAACAGGTGCTTTTAATGAGGGCTCCACTTCTGAAACGGTACACATGTAAATATCCGCATTTGCGTAGGGATCATCATGCATGCTATGTCCATTGCGCAAATCATCCCAAACTATCCTGTAACCATAGATTGCAAAATTCCCCTTCCAGGATTTATTTGAGGTGATCTGAGTTTCCGTGTGAGTAGAGAGATTGTACATGTAAATATCGTTGTTCGGATAGCCTCTGCGATTATCCTGCCATACAATCCTGTCCTCATAGATTGCAGGAATGTATGATGATCCTTTGATGGTGATCCGAGTTTCCTCGGAGAGGGAAAGATCGTACATGTAGATATCTGCATTTCTATTGCGCCAATCTTCCCACACTATCTTATCTCCGTAAATAGCGGGATATTTCTGATCCGATTCATTCGTAGTAATTTGAGTTTTAGTAGAATTGGAGAGATCATACAGGTAGATATCGGAGTTTGAATACCCCTTATTGTCGCGATTATCCTGCCACACTATTCTGTTCCCGTAGATATCAGGACTGCTTGCTGATCCATTTTTAGTAATCTGAATTTCGTTGGAAGTAGAAAGATCGTAAAGATATACGTCTGAGTTTCCATTGCGCTTATCTATATACACTATCCTGTCCCCGTAGATAGCAGGATTACTTGCTCTTCCACTATTAGTTATCTGAGTTTCTTTTGAAGTGGAAAGATTGTACATATGGATATCGAATTTATCCCATACATTGGGATTATTGTCATTGCGATACTCCTGCCAGACTATTCTGTCCTCATAGATCGCAGGCCCTGTATTATAATATGAATTATTGAAAGTAATCTGAGTTTCCCTGGATGTAGAGAGGTCGTACACATAAATATTGTAATATCTCCATTCATTGCGGTCATCTAAAAAGACTATTTTATCTCCGTAAATGGCAGGCATCATCTGATTTGATATATTTGTGGTAATCTGGACCTCCCTGAGAGTGTATTGGGGCCTATTGGATGCTGTTATCGGAGATAATCTCGAAAAAGTACCGTTTGCATTGCTTACTGTCAGATTGACAATATAGGTGCCGGATACCGGATACACATGAACTGGTGTTTTATCTGTAGAGTCAGCGACTCCGTCATTATCGAAATCCCATACTCTGGATGTGGCATTTTGCGAAAAGTCTGTAAACATGACAGAAAGAGGTACATAACCACCAGTTACGTTGGCACTGAAGTCTGCAACAGGAAATACTGTTTGATCCTGTTTAGATATAGAGACTAGAGGAAGATAGTCAATATCATACGCACTGACCGTGTAGATAGAGTCACCAATCCCATCTCTATTCCAGTCGTTACAGGTTTGAGAAAAACCGGTGCCATCAGGCTTTGCCCAGTAATTGCCACCCAGGAAAGACCCCCCAACAATATTAGTACCTGAGGTTTTTGTGGTATTCCAAGCAACCGGAAACACTCTGGCTCTATTGCTTACATCTGTAGTATAATGACTGCTTGTGTCGTTAAAAACATTGACAGTATTATTGAAGATATTGTTATAGAACCGGTTCGTTCGATTAAACGGTTTAGTATAGGCAATTCCGTTTAGATATACCCCGTATTTCTTGTTTAACTCCACCTTATTATTGGCCACCAAATTACTTGAAGAATCAGCTTCCACCAATATCCCAATATTGTTCTTTGAAATAGTATTATTCAAGAGGGAATTACTTCCTCCCGAGCCTTTGATCCAAATTCCTTTATCGTTGCAAATCAGTGTGTTATTGTTGATTGTATTCTGCGATGAAAGGAATTCCATAGAAATGCCATTACTGCAATTCACAACCGTATTATCTTCTATCTCATTGGAATCAGATTCCCAGAGGTTAATTCCAGAATGTGAACTGTTTGAGATGTGATTCCCGAGAATTCTGTGTCCACCGCTTTCAACTAAACCTATACTACCATTTAAAAGAGTATTATTAATCACGGAAACATATGGTCCTAAATAAATATCAATACTTCCTTCAACAATTAGGTTGTCAGAGATTGTAAAATTAGAACCTGGATGATAGTCAAAACTGGATACACCAATGCCGCCATTTACGATTATATTTTTTTCAATAATGAAATTATAACACTCGTTAGCATAAGTGCCCAGCTTCAAAACATTATTTTTAATTGTGCAGTTTTCGACTGGATAGGAATAATGACCATCATATTTTAAGACTTCCTGTATGCTAAATCCGCTTACAGTAATGTTATTTTCACTAATTTTAAAAGCCCGAACAGTAGTATCTTCAGGATTTTCAGACTCAGAAATGATGCTTATGTTCTGTACCCCTACATCCACACTTTCGTTATAGAGACCCGGATAAACAAGAATAATATCTCCTGAAGAGGAACTGTTTACCGCTTCCTGAATCGATTTAAAATCTGCACCTGAACCACTATTATCCACCGTTATCTCCCTTGCGGATGCAGAGCTGCAAATCGCAACTGCAAGAAAAATAGCAACCACTAAAAGAATAGTTAATTTATTTACCCACACCCGTGACTTCCCCCTTTAAACCAGAAATATGATACTAATAAAATCCTATAAAGTACTGAGAATTTAGTAATTTCAGAGCTAATAGACCTTATTTTCTGGATTTATATAATCCTAACCTTTTATTAAGGGAAAATACAGCATGTTGGGAAGTTATTTTTTATTTAGATCCTTAAAGTGCATTCTTTAGTTTTCAGCCGTTTTGTTCTTTCGCACTTAATCCGGCATTGACGTCATATCTTTTATCGCCGTTTATCGGAATTGTGAAAGCAAAGGTACTCCCCTCGCCCGGACTGCTCCTGAACCAGACATATCCTCCGTGCAGGTTTACAATCTGCTTAACTAAAGAAAGGCCAAGCCCCGTCCCCGGGAATTTTTTGGAGGAAAAGGAATCGATCTGGCTGAAGGGCTTGAAGAGTTTGTGCTGGTCCTCAGCTTTAATACCGATTCCGGTATCTTTAACCGTTATTTCTACCTTGTCTCCTTTCATTTTTGCCCCTATTGTTACAGAGCTGTTTTCATGGGAGAACTTGATAGCATTATCAACGAGGTTGTACATTATCTGGGCAAACCTGGCCTCATCCGCACAGATGCTTGTAAGCTTGCTATCCATATCGATTTCAATTCGAATATTTTTCAGGTATGCGATTGGAGACAGGAGACTTATTATCGTGTTGAGCTTATTAGCAAGTTCAAACTCATTATAATCAAGCTTCAGTTTTCCGGCTTCTACTTTAGAAATATCCAGAATATCATTGATCAGATTCAGAAGGTGCTTCCCACTCCTTGAAATATTGCCTGCATACTTTAACTGCTTTTCATTCAACTCCCCGAAAACCTGTTCATACAGCAGGTCTGAGAACCCTATGATTGAGTTAAGTGGAGTTCTCAGTTCATGGCTCATATTTGCCAGGAACTCGCTCTTGGCATGGTTTGCAATTTCTGCTATTTGTTTTTCCTGATAAAGTTTTTCTACTGCTTTCCTTCCGGTAATGTCACTGCAGGTTTCCAGGACGCCTATGATCTTGCCATTATCGTCAGTTACCGGGATTGCCTGGACAAACCAGGAGTTGCCGTCCTCTTCAGTAAATTCCCCTGACTCCTTATTCCCTGATACAAAGATCTCTTCAAGCTGCAGGTGCTCCCCCAGGGGACCGCTCATACCCAGAATAGGTTTAAGGCGTTTTCCCGTTGCTTTTTCAAGATCCACATGCATATATTCAAGAGCAGCTTTATTTGCCCAGATGATATTAAGCTGAGGGTTTACGAAAATAACCAGCTCGTTTAAAGAATCAAGAAGGACTTTCTTTTCCCGCTCCTGTGCCTTTAATTCCTGATCTGCCAGGTCGATATCATTCAGCATCCCGTTTATTTCTCTTGAGAGGCGATAGAGTTCATCGTTGTCTTTGAGAACCAATCTTTTGGAAAGATCTTTTTCCGACCTGACTTTTGTAACGAAATTGTCAATCTCGATCAGTCTCGAAACGAAGAAACTGTCAAGTGCAAATTTAACTCCGACTCCTGTCACAAGCCCGGTTAGCAAAAGGAAAAAATACATATAATTCAGGGCTTTTTTTCCATTTAAATAGAGTTCTCTTGGGAAATCAGCTCTCATAATAAGGGCAGGCTGACCTGAAACGTCCTTTAACTCAAAATAACCTGCTATTTTTTCTTTGCTGATGGGTTCGACAATATTCCTGTCCGGAAACTCCGAAAAGTTTTTATATTTCATTTGAATCTCAGGGGGAATCTCCTGATCAGTTCTGTACATCAAAATGGAAGAGCAGGTAGTTTGATTGAAATAATCAAGAAGCTTACTGTCAAAGTACCTCCCGAAAATCAAAGTGCCCTTCATAGGCCCCTGATACTTTGTCGTAAGGATTGGATGGCAGGCAATAAACATGGGGTCTTCGTCGAGCAAAACACAAGTGCTTATAGTGTCGTTTTCGGATTTTGTGAGAAGGGTACCTTCTTCTACCAGTTTAAGAAGCTCTTCTGGGACCGGTCTTTCTTTTCCAGAATTAATGTCTACCGATTTTGCATAGACCACTTTCCCGGAATCATTCACATAAAGCATCACATTAACTTTGAGTTCTACAAGAGTCTCGTTCTGAAGGTCTGCATTTATATAATCCTGGTTTCCATCATCGATAAAACGGTAAGTATCATCCCAGCAGGCCCAGTCCTGAACCATGTTATCAAGATAACTCTGTTCGGTAGAAACCACATTCTGTACCTTTTCAACATCATTCAATGTGTTAGCCTGTTCAAACTCCAAAAAATTAGAAAGCTGCATATTATAGGTAAACGTAAACGTAACGGTTAGAACTGTAAAAATTAAAATTGTTATTATAAAAATTTTTTTACTAATATCTATTCCAGACACCCCAGAGACTATAGATAAAGAAAAGCTAAAGAGCAATATAATAAATACATTAAAAAGGTGAGGGAAGTATATAATAGTAGGGATACATTATAAAAAAATGTATAAGATAGTAACACTTATTAGTCTAATTTAACTTATTAATTATATATAAAAAATTTGAATGAATCTAAATAAACATATATAAAAATTTAATTATATTACAGGTGAAATCCACACTGTCCTCAATCATAGATTTTGGGTCCATGATTTACACACATATTTTGAGGACCCGGAGCATAAAAAGCAGTTGTAAGTATATTTCTTGTCTTTGAAGGTATATTCCTTGTCTTATCCCTTTTTGTGCCTGTTATCTGGTAAATCCGGGTATATGTCCTCTAGAGATGCAATTCTGGCGACTGAGCGCTGGTTGGCAGGTATGCTTCAGTTATGCTTCAGTTATCTTCAGATGTGACTTCAAGGACTTCCTGAGCGATCTGGATAAGCCTGAACCAGGTGTTCAGGGCAGAACGCAGAGAAACTGCATCGTCGGCTTTAACCGTAAGTACAAGGCAATTTGCACCTTCAAGGGACAGCCCTATTCTTGACCTTTCAGAGAAGTTATCATTAAGTTCTGGAAGGACAGCCTGATAGATCTTTTCAACAGCTTCGGTTTCAAATGTAAACTCTGCGGAAAGTTTCAAAGAACTCCTCCTGGGAAGAATCCGGGTCTAAAAATCTTAACTCTTAAACTGGCTATGGATTCTAACTTTATCTTTAAAAGGTTTATTCTGAAAACTTAACTCTTAAATCCGGGTAAGGAATCAGGAAAGTTGATTTTAAAATATAGTCCTGAAAATAGACTGAAATTCCTCAGTAACCTGAAATTCCAGAAAATTCAGAAAAAAGGGTTGAAAAAGGGGTCCGGTCAGTACTTTTTGAAACCTTTGACAGTAAGCTTAAAAAGGGACTTCCCGCTGCCCATGAAATCGACCTCTTTTTCTCCTGCCGCCATCAGTGTGGAGCGGGGAGGGAGCTGATCGACCTTATCACTTTCGACCCTGTTGAAATGGAAAAAAGACTCAAATGCGTCCGCAATCTCTCCCTGGCCTGCAAGCACCGGTTCAACATCTGGAAACCAATAAGAATCGATTTCCTCAGAATACCAGTCCGAAAACCTGAGGGAAAAAAGAAGCTTCCCTGCATCGTCATAAAAGCCGAGTTCCCCGGGATTTCCGTGGTACTCTCCTACAACTATGAGAGGCCCTCCCTCTGCAAACTCCAGAAGTTCCTGCATGCCCATCTTGCCGCGGGAAATGCTCCTGCCAGCAATAAAGCGTGAAAGAAGCTTGCAAAGCGTCCGGGTCTTTGCAGAAGGTTTACGAGAAGAAGTAACTAACATACTTCTTACTCGGCCTTGATGCGTTTGATGGTTGTAGGACGCTCTTTAACCAGGATCCTGTGTCCGCAATACGGACACCTGATGCCTGTGTACTCGTAGTCAATTTCCACTTTCTGTTTACATCGAGTGCACTTATAACCCATACAACCTCACATCCCTGAAAATTGTTTGTTTTACTTTGCCTCAGCAAGGTTCTTCATGGTGCGCAGCAGGGTCTGACCAACACTTGTGGAGGGGATATAGGTCCCGCCAGCGAAGGTGTGTCCGCACTTGCTGCATTTCCAGATCCCGGTTCCAATCCTTTTAACTGTAGGGCGGGCACATTTGGAGCATACATGCGGAGCTCGCATGCGTTCTTCCAGGTCTGCGACAAGCTTTCGGTCTTTTCTCCCGTACCTGGGACCAAACCTGCCTGCAGATCTGGAAATTCTTCCTTTCTTAGTGAATTTTTTTGCCATCGTTATAACTCCTTAAAATGTATTTAATCAAAGTGATAGAGCCCTTAACCGATCTATGGACTGTTAGCCCAGAGACCCGGGTTCTTCTATCACCTTAATACGTGCACTTAGACCGTAATACTGGCATTTAATATTTATAATTAATTAATCCGGCCTGATTTATTCACTTTTTGCAAGCCCTTTCAGGTAGAGTTCCCTGATTTCGGCTGCTTTTTCAAGTGCCAGGTCTATTGCCTCGAACAGTTCTGCCTCGGAAAGAGGGGCAGAACCCATTTTCTGCATGCCTGCTACAGATCCGTCCGAACTGGAAACTATGGTCAGTTTTGTTTCGCAAACTGCCTCCTCGTCAAGGGAGGGGTCTACCATCAGTTTTGAGCCGACCTTTGCAAGAGTTATACCAACAGGCATTTCTTTCATTGCAAGGGGCACATTCTCGCCCAGTCCCTGTTGTTCGTTCGGAACGACTGTGGTCATAAGGGCTGCAATTGCAGCAAGACAGGATGCATCAATGATATTTCCGTCATTGTTCAGGATATGGACATCTATAAAGACAATCCATACGGATTCTCCCACCGTTATGCAAAGCTTCTTTATATCAATTGCGCCTGATTCCCGGATTCCCCTGTCAACGACCCTTGCCATTTCGATTGCTTCTTCTCTTGGAGGCCCAGGCTCATATTCGGGAGAAGCTATCGGGTTAAGCTCAAGGTTGGTAATAATCACTCCTTCATCCTGAGAGTCTGGAAATGGAGTTCCTTTCTGAAGCTTTACACCTACAAGAACCTGAGTGTTCCCAAGGGTAACCTTTGCAGAACCTTCAGCTTTGGAAATAATGTTTGTTTCGAGCTTGAGCTCCCTGAAATCTTTAAACCCGCGCCAGTCCTGACGCTTTCCTTTGACCATCAGGCTGTAAATATAGTCCTTCTTAAGTGTGGCTATGATTTCACTCATCTTTTTCACCTCTGTTTCCGGCTTCAGAGGGGTCTTTTACTACCTTCCAGGGACCTTCGGATGTTTCTTCTTCAGGCTCTTCTTCAGGCTCTTCTTCTGCCTCTACTGCTTCAGTGGAAACTTCCCCGGTTTCAACCTCGGGTTCTACCTCTGTTTCAGGCTCAATAGTTTCTTCTGAGGCAGCTTCTGTTTCCTCAACTTCGGATTCTTCTTCAAGGGAGGATTCTTCTTCGACAAATTCCTCAGCTTCAGACCCGATTCCGATTTCCTCTTCGGCTTCTATGGAGACAGATTCTTTCTCAAGCCTGGCTTCAATTTCGTCAAACTCTTTGAGTTCAGGAGTACCTTCAAAAGAAGCTTCAAACTCAGCTTCGTCTTCAAGAGCTTCTTCTAAATCGTCCTCTAAATCTTCTTCAGATTCAGCCTCAAATTCTTCCTCTTCGGCCTCATCTTCGTCTTCAAGATCCTCGTCTTCCTCTTCGGCTTCGAACTCGTCTTCAATCTCTTCATCGAGCTCTTCTTCCTCTTCGGCTTCGAACTCGTCTTCAATCTCTTCATCGAGCTCTTCTTCGAAGTCAGGGATTACCTCAGTGGAAAGGACATCAGCTGCAGATGGTTCTTCTGATGCCTCTGCTTCGAATTCTTCAGTTTCCTCAACAGCTTCTTCAACCACTACTGCTTCCGAAACAGCCTCGGGGGCAGGCACGGACTCTTCTTTTTCGCCTTCCTTTTCAGTTACTGCAGCTTCTTCCGCAGTATCCTCAACAGGAGTCTCAAACTTCTTTCTAAGGACTGCCTGCTGAATTTCAAGGATCTCCTTGCAACCTTTCTTTACGAGCTCCATACCTTTCTTAATCTCTTCCGGAGTAAGGTGCCCGTCCATCTGGACAAGAGTAATTTCCCCGTCCTGGGTCATTGCTACAGGGAAGTCAGCGTCTCCGTAGTTATCCTCATCCTTATTGAGGTCAAGCACAATCTGCCCGTCAACCTTTCCGAAAGCACAGGAGGTAATAAGGCCCTTCATGGGGATTCCGGCATCTGCAAGAGCTATACTTGAAGCATTAATTGCTGCTGTCCTTGTCCCTGCATCGGCCTGAAGCACTTCCACGAAAATATCAATTGCTGTCTTCGGAAACAGCTCAGCCATAATCACAGGTTCGAAAGCTTCCCTGGAAACCTTTGAGATTTCGATGCTCCGCCTGCTGGGTCCCGGACGAGCACGGTCTTCCACGGAGAATGATGCCATATTATACCTATAACGGATAACTGCCGAATCTGCGCGCTGGCTGCGGCGGGGATGAGCTTCCCGGGGTCCGAAAACGCCTACCAGGATCTTATTCCTGCCCCATTCAAGATAACATGAACCGTCGGCTCGTGAAAGTACGCCGATCTCAATTTTCATGGGCCTTATCTCATCCGCACGTCTCCCGTCAAGGCGCAGCCCATCGTCAGTGATTAATTTATCAGGTTTATCACTCATACTTTAATCTCCAAACAACTCCTAAACCAAAATACTCTAGAGAAGCTTACCTAAAATCCTCTTGACTACATCCGGAATTTAATTCGTCGGGTCCAGCAGTACATCGATCTTCCTGTATATATCTTCGGAATGATCGTCCTGTCCTGCAGTCGCATCTTTCGTCTCATTTTGAAAAAACGTAACAGGCTTGGACTCTTTCTGTCTAATCCGTTCATTTTTCAAAAAATTGTAGATCCGGTCTGTTAATCCGGAACGCTGGGCTTCAACTTCGATTTTCCGGAGAGCCTTACTCAAAAGCTCTACATCCTCGTCCTTTCCATCGATCCATATTCTGCCGTTCTGGCCTACGAAAATGCTGCAGTTTGTTTCTTTCTTCAGCATGGAGATCATGGAACCGCCGTGTCCTATTACACGGGGGACTTTTACAGGCTCAACTTCGACAATCTGGCCTGTTTTGAGTTTATGAAGGCTCGGATCCCTCAGGGCAAGCTCGATTTTCATGGAGCTGTCTACATCTTTTACCCTGAGAATTGCAGAGTCGCCTACATTCATAATTTCAGGCATTTCCCGGGATTCGACTCTTCTCGGATATTCGGATACATGGAGCAGACCGTCATAAGGAGCTCCAATATTCAGTATCCAGTTGGATGGAGTAACCACAATAACGATCCCTATCACCACATCATTCACTGAGGGGATGTAAGCTCCCGCAAGTGGGATCACTCCAACTTTATCCTCTTTGAGGTTTTCAATACCGCAAAACGAAGAATAGATCTTGTTGTTCTTGATATACGTCCCGTATCCGGCTTTTTTCATTTCCTCGGATAACAGGTCACCAGGGATCACTATTTTTTTATCCATCCAACATCCTCTTATAAAAGTTTAGTCTGAGCCTCTCCCTTCGTGAGATGATTTATAAGAGCGTAAAAATCAGTCTGGACTCCCGCAGGAATCCGCACTACTGCAACCCATGAGCCGTCACGTTGCCATTCTTCCTTCGTAATGCTTCCGGCTTTGGAAATATCTCCGTATGCTTTGGGAGCATATTCGGGAGGGATTTTCACAGCAATATTAATTTCTTCAAAGCGTATCGGGATAAGCGGGCGAATGGCTTTCATTGTAATAGCTACCAGCTGATCTACGCTTTTTAAAGGGTCTATGTGCACCTTTGCCTCTTCCATCGCTCTTTCTATTCGTGCGGGAGGATGCGGTGCTCTAGTCTGAGGGTTTATAGCATTTCTGGAAATGGTATAGATAACCTTTTTCTTTTTCTCTTCAAGAATTCGTTTTCTCTGCTCAGCGGTAAGTTGAAGCTCTCCGCTCTTCAGGATCACGGCAGCAATCTCAAAGGGGTCGGTTGTCTCAAAAGAGTTGATTATATCAGACTCTGCTGCCCGATCCCCTCTGTTTGCATCTTCGAAGATAGTTTCAACTGCCAGAATGTCTTCGAGGTTTACTTCCTCTCCTCGCTTATAGGCCAGAGCCCCTTCGGGCTCGACCAGGACTTCGAAATGTTTACTGCCTCTTTTGAGCCGAGCAGTCACTGCCTCGTCCAGGGACACCATTTTCGAATACCTTCTCTATAACGTAAGTTTGAGATTCAGAAATTCTCTGATAACTCGTTCTTAAAATATTTATAGGTTTTATTCTTTGCTTTCAGTTCCCTTGTGTTTCTCAAGGATCTGCTGAACGTAGTTCTCAACTTCCTCAGGACTCAGTTTTCGGAATTTCTTGTCCTGAAGGGATACAACACCCACTTCAAGGGTTCCGGCATCGAACTTGCCTTCAGCTGCTTTATAGAGCGCGTCCATACCAAGGAGGATAGCAGCATCAATATTCATATCTTCCCTGTAGTCTGCCTCAAAAACCTCAACAACTGCATTTCTGCCTGCACCTATGGCTGTTGCCTTGTACTCGAGGAGAGCACCGCTGGGGTCGGTCTCAAAGAGCCTTGGCTTTTGGTCATCCACGCCGGCAATCAGGAGTGCAGTTCCGTAGGGGCGAACTCCGCCATACTGGGTGTAGGTCTGCTTGTGATCACAGATTTTCTTGGAGATAACCTCCACACCTATGAGTTCATCATAAGAAACCCTGTTTACCTGGGCTTCTACACGAGCCCTGTCAACAAGGGAGCGGGCGTCTGCCACGAGCCCTGAGGTTGCGGCTCCTATGTGGTCGTCAATCTGGAATATTTTTTCGATTGATGCGGCTTCCACAAGCCTGCTTGTTATTCGCTTGTCAACAAGCAGCACTACCCCATCAGCTGCCTTGATTCCTACGGCTGTTGTTCCCCTCTTGACCGCTTCGCGGGCATACTCTACCTGGAAAAGTCTTCCGTCAGGGCTGAAAACCGTAATTGCCCTGTCATAACCCATCTGTGGTGCCATCTGCATATTCCGTATCTCCTTGCCTTAATATATGTTCCATATTGTTTCAATTTTCCCGGCCAGAAACCGGTCATTTTTCCTAAGGGATTTCAAATCCGCAGAATCGTCAACTAAACCACCGCATGCCCAAAAAAGGCTTTGGTCAGTAAACGTTATTTAACCTGTGCGGATATCCCGAAAGCTCAGGAGCTTAAAGTCCCCGACCCAGTGTTCAGGTAAGGAAACCGATTATTGATTCCCTATAACGTATTTCTTCCTTATTAGAGTTTTTAGCCTTATACACGGGACTTTCAATCCTGACAGAGTTTTTTCCTGATGAAACCAGCGGAAAATATCCCGGTTACAGGGAGTTTAAAGGCACTTTTACCCTGCAAAGTACGTTTTCCAGACATAACCCGGATTCACGCACTCCAGTAAACTTTTTAACAGAGTATGAAGGTCCATTCCAATGTTAACTATGTCCGTTAATAAAGTGTATTTACTCAGTTATAATGTTTGTGAGAGCCCGGGGCTTTTCCGGCGCTTAAATTCAGATTTAGAACCTGTAAGGAAGAATTTACCTCCTGCAGGATTCCACCCCGAAACGCAGGGATACCTCCAAGCCCTCTCAGACAACTCATGAGTAAACTACCAGGAGTCCCGGCAAAGCTGCCCTTCTGTAAATCAGTTCTGCCAATCTATTATACTTTGTTACACTAATACTCATTCATTATAGCATATATTAGACAGCTTATTCGGCCGTTACTGAAGTTCACAACGGAAATTTTCAGCCTGAAGTATTCAGCAGACATCCTTAAGACTGGCTGATACCTGCAGACTTCTGTCACTGCTGTAAGGCAGATATCCAGTTCTTACTTCATATAAATAAGACCGGATATAAACGAGACCACATATAAACCCTCTGAAAACCCGGATCTCAGCTCTAACATTCCTGAGTCTCAGGTCAAGCTTTCCAGAACCTTAACTTTAGCTCTTTAGGATCCCGATTCCAGTTTAACAGAAGCTTAATTACAGCTTTTCAGAAGCTTAATTACAGCTTCCGGATTTTAATTACAGATCCGAGATTTTAATACAGCTTCGGGACTTTAAGGTACCTTTCCGGAAGCCGGTCCCGAATCCTTTCATTCCTGTATTTCAGGCTCAAAAAGCCTGTAATCCTGTAGAAACTTTTCCGTAGCTCCTTTAACAGTGCCTGACGCTCCCAGCACATGAAGAGTTGCCCTTTTCCCGTTAATCCGGGTCAGAGCAGCCAGGGAGGCTCTCGTTTCTTTTACTCTGGCATGGGAACACTGGAGAATTCCTATTCCGCCTTCAAATCCCAGCACCTTAATATCACAGTCGCTGGTTGTGACATCTCCAAGCAGCGATGAAGCAGAGGAAATAACTTCCCTTACAATATCGTTTCTGCTTGCAGGCTCTTCTGAGATCAGTTCAAAAGCAAGATAGCGCTTTCTAGCGCGGAGCGAAGGAAGCAGGCGTTTCAAAAGAGATCATCTCCCTCAAGAACTTCAATACCATCCCTTACATATCCAGGACCGGGGCGGTTCTTTGTGATAATTCTTTCCGGAACAATGCTTATGGCATCAAGAGCCTCGTCTTCTTCAAGCCCGCAGACCTCAGCAAGGGCAAGAGTTTCCATTGGGGAGCGCAGGTCAAAGCAGGACATAGCATCACTGCAAAGGACAAGGGATACCTCGTATTTTCTGGTAAGCTCAAGGTTTGCCTTAAGGTCGGACAACAAACGGACACGCCTTGAACCCCGGGAATGAAGAATAGGTCTAAGGGTGATACCTATTGCAACTCCATTTTCTGCAGCTGCTTTTGCCAGCACCTGGTTTAACCCGCTGCTCCTGTCAAAAGCCGGGTGGTTCAGAATGTCTACCCTGGGGTTTTCGAGCGCAGCCCTGTTGACTGCTTCGGACCCTCCGTGCACAATCAGGACATCCATTGAATTCCTGAATTTTCCGATCAAACTGTGTAATTTAGAAGGGTTTTCTTCCACAAGCTCAATTCCCCTGAAGACCTCAAAACCCTCTATTGAAGGCAGTACTGGCTTTTTATCAGGGAGTTTATCGGAATGGTTAGCAAGGGCAATCCCGTCGTATCCGAAATGCCGGGCAAGGGAAACCAGTTCCGGAGCAGTATGGTCCCCATCCGGAGCTGCATGAACGCAAAAATCATAAAACTTCGGTTTACCCAAATAACTCCTCCACTATGGCTCCGGCTTTCTCCCAGTTCCTCGGATAGGTCTCGATCTTGACCTTTGCAATAATAGCATCAGAAGAGTTAGTCAGTTTTACCTGCTGCAGGTATGCAGCCTGCTTGTCAAAGCGGAGGTGAAAAACCGTATCATCGTCCAGCCTCTCAGGCATTTCTTTCCTGAGCATTCCCACATCTTCTTCCGAAAAGTTTTCCCGGACAAAATGGGCAAATTTCAGGCATTCTGCCTTCTTTTTAAGCTGTAAGCTAAGGATAGTAATTGGATTTCCATGGTGCCCTTCAGCCTCAAGCTCTTCTATGAGCTTATCTCTGTCCTTTACGCCAGCACCTAATAAAAAAAAGTCCAGAGTCTCGCGGACTCTGGATACGTCTTCGGTTGCGTGGGCGATCACACGCATTGTTATGTGATGAATCACTTGCCTCGACTCTGATTTGAACGGATGCTCGGCCTGGTCTTTTCAGTTCCCTTGCCGCGTGTAGTCATGCCTCTGCCCTTCCTGCCGGCACTGGTTTTGCCTCTGGTAGCTCTGCCCCTGATGGATGAGTCACAGACCCAGTTCAGGTTCTTGTCGCTCTTAATTACAGGGTGGTGCGGGTCTACAAGGATGACTTCAAACCACTTGTGCTTTCCATCTTCCCCTACCCAGTAGGAGTTCAGGACTTCAAGGTTCGGGTATTTGCGATCTGCACGGGCTTCAGCGATCCTCTGGATGCTCATTCCGCCTGAGATCTTATTCGTCCCCATCCTCTGGGTTCTTCTTCCACGCTTTGGTCTTGATTTACCAAGCCCTCCACGGCGTACATTCACTCTGACAACGACAATTCCCTGCTTGGCTTTGTATCCAAGGGAGCGTGCCCTGTCAATCCTGGTTGGTCTTTCGATTCTGGTCACGGAACCCTGCTTCCTCCAGACCTGGAGGCGCTCCCAGCGGAGCTCGTTCACGTATGTCTCATCAGGGTTTTTCCATGCATCACGTATATATCCGTAAAAAGATTTTGACAATTTAAACACCAAGTTTCACTTATGTTTCATGGTTCAGCCCTGCCTGCAGGACCACATTCCAACGGGATCTAATCCCGAAAATGAAACATGCGATACAACTGAATCATCTGATTTAAAGCTTTGCCCCTTCAAAAGCCCTTTAAAAGCAAAGAATCCGCAAAAAAGAGATACAGAGGTGCGGGTAAAGCTCAGGGGAAACCTGGAAAAAGATTAAATTAAATACCAGGATGCTATAGAAAAAAAATGGAAACTAATAAACCGTGGTGGAAGTTCTTGTAATATTCGGAAACAACTTCTACTTTAGATACTATTCAGTTTCCCGATGTTGCGTGGAAGTTCTTGTAATGTTCGGAAACAACGTACACACAATGAGAATTAACAAAATATTATTATATTGTAAACACTGTTTACATCCCGGGTTAATATGAGGCTTCACTGGATTGACGCTTTAAAAGGAATTGGAATTATGCTTGTAGTGTTTGCGCACCACAGCTTACCTGTAGCGCTTGATACTTACATATTTTCTTTTCACATGCCGCTCTTCTTTTTTATTTCCGGTCTGCTGTTTGACTTTGAGAAATATGCAGGATCGGCTGCAAATTTTGTAAAGGGGAGATTCAGGTCTCTTATTGTGCCTTACTTTTCTTTTGCACTACTCACTGGCCTATTTTACTTTTTGCTGGATGCAGGATTTCAGCCCGGAGTCACGAATATTGAGTTTTTCGAAAACAGTACTCTTTACGGCATCTATTCCATTCTGTACGCACTTGGCCCCCTCGTCTCTTATAATCCACCTCTCTGGTTCCTGAGCTGCCTATTCGTAACCGAGATTCTCTTTTACGGGTTTGCAAAGAAGTATTACGGGGAACCGCGAAAACTTGTACTCTGGCTTATTGCAGCCGGTATCGTCGGGTATCTTTATGCGGTTTATGCACCTTCCAGGCTGTTCTGGAACGCTGATGTAGCTCTCTCTGCCGTGGTCTTTTACGGAGCCGGAAATTTATTTAAAAAAATCACAGAGCCGGAAAAAGAGTCTGGATCTGGCTCAAGCCTTAATTCAGATTCAGGGCTGAGTGCAGGTTTGAGTCAGAATGCAGATTCGAATCTGAGCTCAAGTTCGAGCCTTAATTCGGGTTCGGGGTTCAGAGAAAAGTTCGTCCGGGCTGAGAAGGTTTTCCCTGTGGTTTTTATCTTTCTGAACCTGCTGTATCTTGGATACCTTCTGGAGTTCCCTACAACCGATAAGGTCAACATGAACGTGCTGAAATACGGAGGCTTCTTCTCGTATTATCTTCTTGCTTTCTCAGGGATCTTTGCCTTTGTTTATCTATTCAAAAAAGTCGGAAGTTCAAGAATCCTGGAATATTACGGAAGAAATAGCCTGATTGTGCTTGCGCTCCATTTTCCTATAAAGGATGTCCTGACAAAACTGGCACTTCTGAGTTTCGGGGTCGAGCTTGAGTATTTCTATTACAATGTGGTTTTTGCTCTGAGCTTAACCGTGCTGAATCTTATTTGCCTGGTACCTGTGATCTTCATCATTAACAACTATTTTCCCTTCATACTGGGGAAAAAGAAATCTTCGAAGGCTTTGAAAGCTTCCTGACCAGGTTCAGGAAGCCTGTAAATAAATAAAGCTGATCTGTCGATTCTGAAAAATAGTAAATATCTTCAGCCGAAGACTTTAAGATCTTAATGACCTTCGGAGAAGATTAATATTTTAAAATTAATACCGAGTTGGAGGAATATGGTTGCGGCTTTCAAAAGGTTCTATTGAACCTGGTTCTGTTGGACCTGTTAGAAAAGCAAGTATTAAGTCTGCGTTTAATCCTGCGGCATTGAAGATAACTATTCTTTTGCTGGTCCTTCTCTGCCTGGTACCCTCAGCCAGTGCAAGAGACTATGCACTTGAAGGAGCTGCGACGAATATAACTATTGATCCCAGCGGCTTAGTCCACGTTGAAGAATCGATTTCCTACACATTTGAAGGAAATTATCAAGAAGTTTTTAGAATACTCGAGGTGTCCCCCGGAGAATCCATCCGGAATATCCAGGGATATTGTTCTGAAGAAGCATGTAACTTCAGAGTAGAACAGACTTCCGAAGGATACGAGTTGATAGGTGAGCTTCCGACCCCAACCCCAAAAGAAGTGACTTTTTTTATTTCCTATGACCACTATGGTGCAGTCAAGGTCCACAGCGATGTTTCCGAATTTCATTATAAGCTGTGGGGTGAAGAATGGGAGAAACCTCTTGGAAGCTTAGAAGGAAGCATTAAGCTCCCTGTGGAAAACGAAAATGAGATACAGTACTGGATCCATCCGACCGGTTATACTCAGGACGCGAGTTTGGAACAGAATGTGCTCAATTTAAAGACATCCGAAATTCCCTCAAATAAATGGTATGAGATCAGAGTTGTTTTCCCAAGAATTGAATCTCCCAATTCCAGCCTGGTCCAGGTAGACAATGAAGCAGGCCTTGAAAAAATAAAATCCATTGAGAATGAATATGAAATGAAAGGCTGGATCTTAAAGGGTCTTTATAACCTGGCAATTGTATTTGCAGTCTTTGCCCTGGCATTTCCCTTCATCATTTATTTCAGGTATGGGAGAGAGCCAAAAATAGATTATGAGGCAATATATGAGAGAGAGCCTCCTACTGATTCCAGCCCTGCCGTAGTTAATGCCATAATGAAGGGGAATATAGGTACTCCTACAATGGACGGGTTTACAGCCACGGTCATGAACCTTGCTAACCTTGGTTATATTACTCTCCACACTGTAAAATCAGAAGAAAGCAGGGCATTGGGCCTGTTCAAATCCGAATCTGAAAACATTTTAATTGAACTTGTCAGTCCGGACTCCTCCGAGATAGCTAACGGAAAACTCCCCAAACTTGCAGATTTCGAAAAAGATGTGTTCAATTTATTGAAAAAACATGCTTCCGAAAATAAGGTCTCCTGGGATAAACTGAAAAAAGAACTTGGAAAGGGAACCGATTTCTATCAATTTGTGCTGGCCTGGAATAAAAAAGTTGAAAAGCATATTGTAGTTGAGAAACTCTTCCGGTCCACAGGGAACACATATATGGGAATTTTCGGTGTGGCAACTATAATAGCAGCAGTTGTTTATTTTGTTGTAATTTCCAAATATTTCCCTTCAGAATCATTTCCCCTTGCATCAAATGTGAATATACTGGTGGCTTTAGTTGTAGTCTTCGGGATAATTATGATAATTTTCTCCGGAATGTTCGAAAAGGTACTGGGAAGCTGGACCCCTGAAGGAAGGCTCTATTATGAACGCTGGGATAACTTTAGAAAATATCTCACCGATTTTTCTGCTCTCAAAGAGCATCCGCCGGAATCAATAAAGATCTGGGACTCTTACCTGGTGTATGCAACTGCTCTGGGAGTCGCAGAAGAAGTCCTTAAAAACATGTCTTTAGTTGTTCCTGATGAACAGCTGAAATACAGTCACTTCTACTATGTACAACACAGTTACAGCCAGTTCGGGTCCGGTTTTGGGAGTGCCTATTCGGCATCAGCTCCATCTTCAAGCGGAAGTGGAGGCGGGGTCGGCGGCGTGGGCGGCGGCTCAGGTGGCGGCGGCGGTGGTGCAAGATGATGCCGTGTAAATGCCAGGTTAAGTACTTTTGATTAGGAGATGGTGATCTATATGATAGTAGAAATTATGGTAATAGTAGTAATAATTCTGGGTTTGCTCTTCGTTATAATTTACAATGACCTTATAAAGCAAAGAAACAGGGTAGAAAATTCCTGGGCTCAGATAGAAGTCCAGCTGAAAAGGCGTTATGACCTCATCCCCAACCTGATAGAAACGGTGAAAGGGTATGCTAAACACGAAAAAACCCTTTTGGAAAACATTACAAAAGCAAGGGCTGCAGTAATGTCTGCAAATAATGTAAATGAAACTGCAGAAGCATCCAATTACCTCTCATCTACCCTGAAATCCCTTTTTGCAGTTGCAGAAAACTATCCGGACCTGAAAGCCAACCAGAACTTCATGCAGCTCCAGAAAGACCTCATGGAGACCGAAAACAAAATTGCCTATGCAAGACAATTTTATAATGATACCGTTATGAAATATAATATCAGTATTCAGACAATCCCTAGAAATATTGTTGCATCTTTGATGGGATTCAAGAAAAAAGATCTATTTGAAACCCTGCAAGCCGAAAGGGAAGTTCCTAAGGTCGAGTTCTAATAATGTACACTGGTTCAGGTTACTGAACCAGTTTACTAATTTTCGATTTCTTTTACTTACTGTTTTTTGTGTGTTTGTTATCAGCTTCACCGGCATTTTTATCTGTTAGGTTCTTACACGTATCCCGGTCTTTTCATTTTCTGGTTTTTAGAAACGACATGATATAGCTAATATTGTTACGACGAGGCAGAGTTCTGGATTCAAAAATTTGAATTAAGAAGAGAAAACGAAGAATCTTAAAAGTGCAGGTGGTACGCAGTCAATAGGTTAATATTATCCAAGGGCAAGCTGGAACGGCATCTTTCATATCTTTTGTCCCGCGCCGCTCCCCCGCCTGGGCCATTGAGCTTCGATCAAATTAAAGCGTAATCTTCATCCGCACTGGGAAAATTAGATCTCAAAATATCAACCCTCCGTAGTGGATTAACAGAGTATAAGGTATAATAAAAATTGGAAAAATAAAAAGTGGAGCCGAAAAATGGAGATTTCCCGCCTGCTGAATGAAATAAAAGCTTCCAGCCGATATGAAAACCAGATAGTTCATATTGAAGAAAAACCTGCAAGGGACGCCCTTTATTCACCTCTTGAGCTGAAGGAGCAGATAAAAACTGCCCTTTCAGGAATTGGAATCGAATCTTTATACTCCCATCAGGCTGAAGCGATCGAAAAGATCCGGGAAGGAAAAGACATAGTGCTCTGCACAAGCACGGCAAGCGGAAAGTCCCTTACTTACATGATCCCTATTTTTGAAACTGTCATGAAAGACCCTGAGGCTACTGCCCTTTATATATCTCCTCTCAATGCCCTTGTAAACGACCAGTTAAAAGCCTTCCTTGAATTTGAAGGGGCACTGAATTCCGGAGCAGGCATAGCCCGTTATACTGGCGCCCTGACTGCAGCCCAGAAGAGAGAAATCAGGGAAGGACAGACTAATATTGTTTTCACAAACCCCGAAATGGTACATATGAGCTTCCTTGCCTGGCACCATCTCTGGAGACGCTTTTTTTCAAACCTCAAATTCATTGTTGTTGACGAGAGCCATTACTACAGGGGAGTTATAGGGAGTAATATGGCAAACGTGCTCAGACGGCTTCTCCGGGCTGCTGAACACTATGGGGCTTCCCCACAGTTTATCTGCTGCTCGGCAACCATAGGAAACCCGAAAGAGCATACTGAAACCCTGCTGGGAAGGGAAGCAGAAGTAGTTGAGAATAACGGCTCTTCACACGGCCCCCAGAAATTTGTGTTCTGGAACCCCCCTCTTTACCTGAACGGAAGGGGAAGTACAGTAAGGAGAAACAGCTTTTCCGAAACCTCAACCCTTTTTACGCGGGCAGTCCAGGCGGGGCTCCAGACCCTTGCCTTTACGCGGTCAAGGCAGGGAGTGGAGCGCATGTATAAGAGCTGCAGGGAACTTTTGAGGGAACGCGGCCTCGCTTCCGCGGTCTGTTCTTACAGGAGCGGCTATTTTGACAGGGAGAGGGAAGAGATCGAAAAGAAAATGAATTCGGGAGAACTCAGGGGCGTCATTTCCACAAATGCCCTTGAACTCGGGATAGATATAGGAGGGCTTGATGCCTGCATTCTTGACGGCTATCCCGGCACGGTTATGAGCGCAAGGCAGCAGGCAGGAAGGGCAGGCAGGAGCGGGAACGAAAGCCTTGTCCTTATGGTAGCCGGCACAAATGCCCTTGACCAGTATTATATGAGAAACCCGGACGACTTTTTTGCAAGAAGCAGCGAAAATGCAGTGCTTAACCCTAAAAACCCCTATATCCTTGCAGGGCACCTGCTCTGTGCAGCAAAAGAAATCCCTCTCAGGGTATCCGATGAAAAGTACTTTGGGAAAGGGTATCCAAGAGTTGTTGAGCTTCTGGAAGCCGAAGGGCTGCTTGCAGGCAGTGACCTGAAGTATTCCACTGACCCTTTCCCTTACAAACAAGTCTCCCTGAGAGGGATAGATAATAATACGTACTCTCTTCTTACTTTTGAAGGGGAAAAAAGCTTTCCTATCGAAAAAGACATAGAGGAGACCCTGGCTTTCCGGGAATGCCATCCGGGTGCGGTCTACATACACAGGGGAGAACCTTTCTACATAAACAGGATCGACCATGAGAAAAAGGAGATCCACGCCATAAGGGCTCACGACAGCTACTACACAAAACCCATGATAGATTCGTCAGTCCTGGTGCGGGAGACATATGCGGTAAAGCCTCTCCGGCACGCTCCCGAAGTGGAGGTCGGGCTTGGGGACGTGGAGGTAACGGACACGATTATAGGGTACAGGAAAATCCGGACCCACAGCGACGAGACCATGAGTGCCCATGACCTTGAGATGCCTCCGATAACCCTTCAGACAGTTGCCCTCTGGCTTAAGCTCCCAAATAGGCTGCAGGAGCTGATCGAAGAGCATAAGCTCGATTTTGCAGGCGGGATCCATGCTGTTGAGCATGCGATGATTTCCATGTACCCTCTGCACCTGCTTGTGGACAGGAGCGATGTGGGTGGGGTTTCAACTCCATCCCATCCTGATCTCGGAGGCAAAAGCGGGATCTTCATCTACGACGGGCACAGGGGAGGAGTCGGGTACGCTGAAAAAGGCTATGACCTGATTGAAGAGGTCCTCGACGGCACCTTAAAAGCCATTGAAAGCTGCCCCTGCGAAAGCGGCTGCCCTGGCTGTATCCAGTCCCCCAAGTGCGGGAACAATAACGAACCCCTTGATAAGCACGCTGCAGTCATGCTTTTGCACGAACTCCTGGGAAAAGCCCCCTACATCCCCCCTGAGAAAAAAGAAAGGCACCTCTCTGAAGCCAGAGCCCTGAAGCAGATCCCGGAAAAAAAGGACTCAGGGGATGCCCTTGACAGGGTCAGAAGGCAGCTCAGGCGGGAGACCATAAAACAGGATCCGCAGGCAGGGCAGGAGAAAAAGGAAAAGACCTTCATTGCCACGGACGAAAATGGGGGAATGATAGGAGTCATCTCTGCCCCTTCCCCGGAAAAGGCTGCAGCAAAAACCTTTCACCACAAACTCGCAGGGCAAAAGGAAGCTACGAGAGAAAAGCCCATTGATATCCGGATCAGGGACCTTGGGGCAGGCAGCGACTACCACTTCAAGGTCTGGACCGAGCTTTTCAAAAGCACAGAAAAGGGCGCATCTGATACGGAAGAACAGAAAAAGGCTGTGAGGAAACTGGTTATTAGAAGAATGAACTGAGGAAAGGAATAATTTTCAGACTCTTTGACCTTCCTCATTTCAGGCCAAATTTCAAATAAGATTTCATCAACCCTGCCTCTTATCAATATTAATGACCTGAACTAACAGCCCGGACTGTTAGCTGAGAACTTAAAATCCCCATCCGGATTATTTTTAATTGCCTGTTTTATACAGTTCCGGTAGCCCCTGATTAACCGTATATATAATTCAGAATATCCCAAATAGAACATCTGATTTTCTCCCTCGCGGCACACAGGGCTGTAACCGACTTGCCAGTCAATAAATACGTCCTCTGACCCCGAAAACCGGTTTTCAAGTTCCACCAATATTTGTAATTTGGTCCTCTTGAGCAGAGCTCACTACTAAAACCCAAAATAGTCCTCTTGAGCACAGCGAAAAGGATCGCGTACTGTTGCGATTACATAGCAACTCCCAGGAAATCTCTGGTTTCCTGTGATCCCGAGACGCAATTCAGGCGAGGCGCAATTCGGGCGAGAGAATATATTTTAAAGAGACTTCGGGATAATTATTTACTTTTCATACATATATTTCAGTGAGTAAATGAAAGTTTTTTATACTGTGTGATACATATAGTTAGGTAGTGGGAAAGAATATTAAAATAGTGGGAACAGGAGGAGGATTATTTGCAAAAGTTGTTTTTTCTGATGGTGTTTGCCTGCCTATTTATGGCCTTTATGCTTGCACTTTCGTTCGTCAATTTCCAGTGATTGATCAGTACACGGATAAACACTGGTAACTGAAATATGAACATAAAGCCTATCAATGAAAGGGTCTCAGCGTAGATACTGTCCTGAACTTGGGGAATGCTTGAAGAAAGTAACCTGTGGAAACTCACGGGCACGACTTCTACACCCCTGATACGGACTGAAGCGGCTTTTTGCCGAAGAAGTTCGAGACCCTATTCATCGGAGGCGGGTATAGCATGGAGGTGGTGTAAATATAAACAGGAAATATAATAATGTGCTAAAAACGGTGGGGAATTAACAGAATTTCATAACGAAATTTATATTGATAATCTTAAAGAAATTCACAGGTTATTCCGGTGCTTAACGTTCAAAATTCCAGGGGAGTTACCCATGGGTGACGAAAACCAGGCTGTTGAGAAGGAAAAGATAGGCTCTGCATATGATGTAGTAATTATAGGGGCAGGGCCGGCGGGGATGTTTGCAGCTTACGAGCTTGCGGCCGGGAAACTGAAAATTCTTGTTATTGATATGGGCAGGGACATTGACAAACGCCTGTGCCCCATGAAAACCCAGAGCTACTGCATGCACTGCACTCCGTGTGAGATCATGTGCGGGGTTGGGGGCTGCGGGACGTTTTCTGACGGGACCCTGAACCTGCGGCCTGATATAGGAGGAGACCTTGCAGCCCTGACCGGAGACCAGGCAGAAGCCTGGGAACTGGTGGACAGGGTTGATAAAGTTTTCCTTAAATTCGGAGCTCCTCAGGGTGCTCTCCTTACCGAAGGCCCGGAAATAGAGGAGTTAAAACGCAGGGCTGCCTCGGTCGGAGCCCGGTTTATAGAGATCAAGCAGCGGCATATAGGTTCGGACAATGCTCCTGCAGTCATAGGGCGCTTCAAACAGGACCTTGTTGATAAAGGTGTGGATTTCCTGATTGAGACCGAAGTCCAGGACCTGCTTGTTGAGGGCGGAACGTGCAAAGGGGTTATACTCTCAGGCGGAAGAGTTGTCCGTGCGCGTTACGTGCTCCTGTCGCCTGGAAGAAGGGGCTGCAACTGGGTCTCGGAAATGATTGAAAAACATGATCTTGAAGCCCGTTACGGAGGGATTGACATAGGAGTCAGGGTAGAAGTCCCTGCAATTATTATGGACCCTGTAACGAAAATCAACCGGGATCCCAAGTTCCATATCCAGAGCCACCGCTATGATGACTTTGTCAGGACTTTCTGCACAAACAGGCGCGGCTTTGTCGTAAAGGAAGAATATGAAGACTTTATTGCGACCAACGGCCATTCGATGGCAAACACGGAATCCGAAAACACCAATTTCGCATTCCTCGTCCATATCGAACTGACCGAGCCCATGGAAAACACAACCAAATACGCCCGTTCAATCGCAAAACTCGCAACAACGATCGGCGGAGGAAAGCCTGTCCTCCAGCGCATGGGCGACCTCAGGCGCGGACGCCGTTCTACAAAAGAGCGCCTTGCCAAAAACCTGGTTATAAACACCTTAAAAGATGTCACACCCGGCGATATCTCAATGGCTCTCCCGCACAGGATAGTCATGGACATAATCGAAGGCCTTGAGACCTTAAACGAGATCATTCCCGGCGTTGCCTCGGACTCAACTCTGCTTTACGCCCCTGAAGTCAAATTCTACGCCATGCATCTGAAAGTTGACCGCCTGATGGAAACCAGCATCAAAAACCTCTTTGCAGCAGGAGACGGAGCAGGGCTTTCAAGGGACATAGTAAATGCCGCTGCGACCGGAATCATGGCTGCAGAAGGGATTATGAAAAAGGTTAAAGAAGATATTAAATAAAGGTCAAAGAAGCCGAAAAAGTAAATTGCAAAAATTCTAAGGTTGAAAAATGACTAGAAAAATATTTTAGTTTTTTTGTTATTTTATTAATTTTGTTTTAAAAGAGGTTGCGTTCCCATCTCAAAAACCTGGAAATTCCGAAAGGAGTTAAAAGATTTAACTTTTTAACTTTTTGTTTGGGAAGAGGTTTGAGGTATTTTACTTGTGGGGTGAGAGTTTTTCGTTTTTAATTTTAGTGTGGGGTAAATCTTTTTGGAGTAGGTGTTTGTTTGCTACTGGGGTGTTCAATTGATGAGAACGCAATTCATACTATGTACTTGAGGTATATATTATTTTTAACGCATAATCGCAACGCAGGCATATAATCATTAGCGGATCATATAACCTTTTATTTAGTAATTTAATATTATATAGATTGTATAATTTGGACTCGATACCAAAATCCAGTGATGAATGTAAAATTGAAAATCACTAGATTTTGGAACAGAGTCATAATTTGATCTAAAATAACAAAATATAAAAATTAAAAAAAGGGCCAAAAAATGCTGAAAGTGGTCATACCTGCAAGAATATCAAAAACACCAGAAATTAATAGTTAAAGTAGTGAACTACACTGAAAATTACTTTCCGTCTACGTGATAGGATTGAAAAATGACTAGAAAAATATTTTAGTTTTTGTTTTGTTATTAATTTTGTTTTAAAAGAGGTTGCGTCCCCATCTCAAAAACCTGGAAATTCCGAAAGAGTTTAAAAGATTTAACTTTCTTATTTTTAGTGTGGGAAGAGGTTTGAGGTATTTGACTTGTGGGTTGTGGGTTGAGAATTTTTCGTTTTTTAATCCTTTTAGTGTGGGGTAGATCTTTTTGGAGTAGGTGTTTGTTTGCTAGTGGGTGTTCAATTGATGAGAACGCAAGTTATACTATGCATCTGGAGTATATATTATTTTTAACGCATAATTACAACGCAGGAATATAATCGTTAGAGAACCCGAATAACTTTTCGTTTGATAGTTTAACCTATTCTCGCAGGTGCGACATTAGATTTTGAGAATTGTTACTGATGACGTTTCCCACATATTGGACAAATATATATTTAGTTTGAAGCTGGTAAACATATGACCCAATTCGGATTACTTTAGAAAAACACAAATTGAACCAGAGATCACTCAACAATGTGGGCAAGCTAATTTAAATGGACCAAAATTAAAGAACTCTTTAATTCCTCTTCCACCCCTCGCCGAACAAAAACGCATCGTTGAAAAAGTCGAGCAGCTCATGGGATTGTGTGATAAACTCGAATTAAAACTGAGAAAAGAGAGGGAAGATAGTGAGAAACTTATGGAAACGGTTGTGAAGGGTTTGTTAGAGGGGGCTGCTGCCGAAATATAAAAAAGAAGTTATGAACCCACCTAAAACCATATTCACTGTCTCGAACCTGCCTTTTCACCGAGCGAACGCTCGGGACAGTCCGAAAAAGCACAAAAACAAAATAAAAGGTTTTTACAGGCAGAATTCAGTGAATTTTTCTTTTTTTTAAAAACGGGACAATAAGCCTACTTTATTTCTTTATTTGATATTACGGGAAAGCCGCACTGCATGCGTGACAAGGTCCGTTAAAGACGCTAATGATGTTGCTCCGGCTTTGATCTTTTCATAACCAAAAAGAAATAACTGTATAAATTAAGTTCACTGAAAAAGAATTATCTCCTTCTGAGATATATCCAGTATAGTCTTGAAAACAGCTAGATAATTGGAAGTTGGTCATTGATAAATTGAGCAAACCCAAATACGTAAAATTTCCTGTAGGTATAAACAAAAGATTCTTGGATGACGTTTGTTACGAGTTGGATAGGGACACTGACGCGTTAACGATAACCTCAGAAGGAAATTTTTATGATTTTCCTAAAGAACGAGCTCCTAACATGGTCAATAGTTTAGGCCTGGAAAAAATCAAGACTGTAAAAAAAGTGTCAATACTATTGGCAGCATCTTCACTTTTGTTATTACTCTTTCTGCTATTTCTTAGACAAACTTTAGAAGAGGCTTACTGGCCTTTATCAATTATATTATTTCTGGCATGCATGATGTTTTTCTTTGTTGCCACAGATCTTTATAAAATCGAGAATTACTACAACATTTCCAGATGTAAGAAATGCGGCCGAGATTTTGCCTACGAGGAAATAAAGAAATCTCTTATCAAAAAGGTAAGTACTTACGATGATTATGAAGAAACAGATACAAGATACTTTAAATGCAAATATTGCAGTGATGAAGATCTCAAGATAAAAAGTCTACTCAAAAAATCTAAATCCAAAGCAAGGAATATTTATAGAAATGAAAAAAACTGCAAAGAATGTGGAAAAAATTTTGCTTTAATAGAATACCGAGAGGCTGATACGCACCTGGAATCTTTTGACACTAGAAGAACAATCAAACACTATAAATGCACACATTGCGAGTATATGGAAATCAGCATAAAGGACGACTACGTCACCACAAACTGAATTAAAAAGCCAGTGTGCGCCTGATAGCTATGAAAATGGTTATTAGGGGGTTTGTTAGAGTAGATTTCTGCCTAAAAATAAAAAGAGAGTTGCGAATCTTCGCCAAAAATAAGTCCTCTTGAGCGGAGCGAAAAGGACCCCGTGCTCCCGACGCGGAACTCGGGCGGCAATTCGGGATTCAAAGCCAGTCATATCCTCTTTCTCGTGGAATTATATCAAGAACTAAAACAGTATTTTCTTCCACTGCATAGATAACTCTATAATCTCCAACTCTTAAACGGTATAGATCATCTCTTTTTTTCGTTCCTTTCAGCTTTTTTATGTCGGAACGGGATCTACTTTTAAAAGGGTCTATTTCCAGACTTTTTATCCCTGACTTTAACCTCTCTTTCGTCTCGGGATTCAAATTTACCAGAAACTTTACTGTATCAGGATGCAGCTTTATTTCGAAACTCATCAGACTTCATCCAGACTTACAAATTTCTCTTTTTCTTCCAGTTTTTTGTACTGGCGCTCCATGAATGTCTCGTAGTCAACTTCATTCATAAGGCGTTTGAGGATGTCGTTGTAAGTTTCCCCTTTCATACCATACTGTTTCAATCTGTCTCTTACGTCTTTTGTAACTGGAATTGTGGTAGCTTCACTCATAATGCTCATTTTAACTATTATACTTATAAGAAGTTATAAGTTACTATTAATTACTTTTAAATAGCGGTCCTGAAAACTCTAATCAAAACTTGTAAAGGCACGGGAAGACAGCGAGAAACTTATGGAAACGGTTGTTCAGGTCTGTTAGATGGAGCTGTTGCTTGAGAAATAATGATAAAGTTATGAATCTTCGCCAAAAGTTAGTCCTCTTGAGCGCAGCGAAAAGGACCGCGTGCTGTTGCACTTGCAGTGCAACTCCCAGAAAATCACCGATTTCCTGTGATCCCGAAACGGAACTCGGGTGCCGAAGCGGAACTTGGGAGACGAAACTAAGATGGAAAAGAGAATTAAAAAGATATCTGTAATATGGGGATTGGGCATCTGGATATTGGGGAGTTGGGGGGTATGGGGGGGTTATTAAAAAGAGTTAAAAACAAGTCTTTAATGACCTTTCCAGATGCCCAATATTCTAGTGGATTTAATGATATATATAGTTAAAGATTAGTCGTTTATTCGTGAAGTACCATCACGGCAACTGGATATGATTTGCAGGCAAAAGATTTAAACTAAAAATAGAACCAGAGTTGTTCTAAGTCCTCTTGAACAAAGCTCACTGCGAGAAACTATAAATTAGCCCCCTTGAGCAAAGCGAAAAGGGCAGCGTACTCCCGAGGCGCAATTAGAGAAATACAGCCTGTAATTTTGTAGCTTAGTCCTCTTGAGCGCAGCGAAAAGGACCTCGTGCTCCCGAAGCGAAACTCGGGTGCCGAAGCGAAACTCGGGTGCCGAAGCGAAACTCGGGTGCCGAAGC
>NZ_JJQY01000091.1:0-54338 GCF_000979295.1 Methanosarcina sp. 1.H.T.1A.1
ATGGAATTGATGACGCAATAAAATATGGGTACGTACTGGTTTTATATGGTCATACTATTACTCCAAATGTTCCCGGACCATATCAAACTTCAACATCGAGACTTGATTCGATTCTAAATTATACCTACCAGAAGGGCGGGAAATTTTATCACATGGGAGATCTGGGTAATTCGTCCTGGGTTCAACCTTCCATATCTTTTAATGTGACTGCTAATTTCATTAGAAATCCCACAACTGGATTTGCGCCTCTGAATGTAGCGTTCACAGATACATCAACTGGACTTCCAACATCCTGGTCATGGGACTTTGGAGACGGGGCCACTTCAACTGAACAGAATCCAACTCATATTTATTCTGCAGCAGGAACTTACACCGCTAAACTAACAGTAAGCAATGCAAACAGCACTTCCTCAAAAACTGCTCAGATAATTGTAGATGAGGAAGACGATGACGGAGGAAGCAGCCACAGTAGCGGTGGAGGCGGGGGTTCTCCTGAACCTGCAAGAAATGTTGAAGTAAAGGAACTTTCCCAGGTCTTTATCACAAACGGAAAAGCTGTTCAGTTTGATTTCACAAAGAATGCAACCTGCGTTGTTTATGTTGGTTTTGATGCTAAAAAGACCGCTGGCAAGACCACAACCATTACTGAGCAGTTAAAAAATAAGTCCACACTTGTTTCCGCGCTGCCTGAAGGAGAGGTCTACAAATACTTCAACGTCTGGGTAGGAAACAGCGGGTTTGCTACCTCTAAGAATATTGAAAACCCTGTGCTCTGCTTCAAGGTTGAAAAGTCCTGGATCCAGAATAAAAAGATAGACCAGGATTCTATCACTCTGAACAGATACAGCGACAAAAAATGGGAGCAGGTCCCAGCAAGCCCTTCAGGAGAAGATAGCAAATATCTGTATTTCAAATCCAGTGTCTCAGGTTATTCATTCTTTGCAATAACAGGGAAGTCAGATTCTTCTCCGGGAGGATCTGTAACTGACATACAGTCCGAAGATGAATCTGATACCCCTGAAGAGAATATAGGAGAGACAGGATCAGAAGTTAAGGAGTCCGACGAGGACAAAGAAAACACAGGCATGCCAGGCTTTGATATGGTCTATGGAATAGCTGGTCTGCTTGCAGTGTTCCTGTATAAAAAAAGATAAATCGAATGAATAACAGTTAGATGGTAGGAATAACTGATCCCACTATCTAATCTTTTTACCTTTTCTAAGTTCGTATTGAACCCTCTAAGTTTATTTATGCATTTGATTGGATAAGGCTGGAGCTTTTAGGGATATTTATATTATTTGAAGCAAAATGCCGAAAGTGATAAGCTTTTTACCCTGATTTTTGTTCTAAGTTTCTTTATGTCTGTACACCCGTCTTTTTTGTTTTTGCCTATTGAATCTAATTTTAGACATTTTTTCAAAAATTCGGAGTATTCGGTTATCTTTACAGATATTTTTCAGAACCTGTATGATCTCCTGTATATCAGGAAGCTTGTGCTGCCCAAACTTGGGCAGCACTTCATCAATCACTTTTTCAATTTCAAGTTCGCTATAAGTACAGGAAACGATTCCGTGGTGATCAAGAGGATATTTTGTAACAAGAATAATGAATTCAAAATCTATAACCCACTTTCCGCAGATGTCCTTTCAATTTTCACAATTTTTCCTGCTATCGTTTTTTCGGAAAATCGCCCTGGTTACTCAAACATGTGTTTTTGAAATATCCCACAATTTATTACATTTTGCCGTCATTGAAGGCTTCCAGCACCCATTTCCCGAAGCTTCAGTTGAGATTATAACTGCAGATTTCCTAATAATTCTCCAAAAACGATAGCAAGAAAAATGTTATTTTTTTGAAGACATCTGCGGAATATCGGCGAAACGCAAGCACCGGGAAATTAAAATTTCCTGCAGCCAGCATTTCGGGATACTTCCTTAGAGCCTGTCTTAAAATTAAATTTTATTCTACAATTGAGAAAGAACTGTACGCACTTGAACTGAAAAAAGGTAGCATTAAACCGTTAAATGTCTAAAATGTAAATTTTAACCATGATGTTTAATGTACTTGATTTTATATATCGAGTGCGTAAGTCCTTAAAGTACTATCCGTAAGGTCAATGTGTACCTGAATTTTGGAAAATTTACGATATGAATTTAAAGTTAACGTTTCCCATTATCCAATTGTAGAAATGGTTTGAATTTTAAGACATCCTCTTAAAGGACATCTAAGCGTTTAGCTGTATGCCAGTTGAAGTTTTGGCACCTGATTTATGTTCCCGACATCGCTGCTAGAGAAAGCGATATAGTTATTGCTCTCTGTGCGGGCTTTTATCAGAAAACCAGTATTTTCGTACTTTCCACTGGTATACTCTTTTACGAGATCGGTTACATCAAGTTTGTAATACCTGTTATCAGGAAGGCTATTGCCTTTAATGGTTATTGTAGCATACGGAGTGCTGCCCTGAGAAATACCATTTTTATCGTACCAGTCTCCTCCGGGATTTATCCATGAAACACCTTTGTCCTTTTTGTTCCAGCTTACGTAGTCCGAATTCCAGGCAGAAGCCGGCCTGTAAACCTCAATCACAGTATCCTGAAGCCTTGAGCTTCCTGCAGGATAATACCAGTAAAGAGAAAGGGTCGCATCACTAACTTCCCCGGAAGCTTCGTACTCGCTAAGGTCAAACCGCATTACATCCCTATACCTGAAACTCTTAATTCCACCGACGTCAATAAAGGTGGAACTCTTGAAAACAGTGTCAGAGGAAGCTTCACGCAGGCGGTTGTCCATTGCCCCTGTCACGGTAACATCAGTGACTGGGGTTACATCAATAATTGGGTCCACTGATGCTTGTTCGGTTACGGCAAGCCTGGGTTTATGGTTTTCGTTCCCGGCTTCGGAGCTGTAAAAAGCTATGTAATTGTTGTTTTCCGTGCGGGCTTTTATCAGAAAACCAGTATTTTCGTACTTTCCACTGGTGTACTCTTTTACAAGCTCGGTTACATCCAGCTCATAGTACCTGTTGTCAGGCAGAGTACTGCCTTTAATGGTTATTGTAGCATACGGAGTGCTGCCCTGCAAAACACCGTTTTTATCGTACCAGTCTCCTCCTGGATTTTTCCATGCAATACCACTGTTTCTCTTATTCCAGCTCACGTAATCTGGGTCCCAGGTAGAAGCAGGCCTGTAAACCTCAATCACAGTATCATTTGGCCTTGAGGTTCCTGCAGGATAATACCAGTAGAGAGAGAGGGTTGCGTTACTAACATGGGAATCACTGGTATATTCGCTAAGGTCAAACCGCATTACATCCCTATACCTGAAACTCTTAATTCCACCTACATCAATAAAGGATGAACTCTGGTAGACAATATCAGGAGAAGCCTCACGCAAACGGTTGTCAGCTTCTATTATTACAGCATCAGTAGAATTTTTCCTATCTTCAACTGTAGTTTCTTGCTGCTGTTCACCCAGATCTAACTTACCATCAATAGTGAAGTAATCTCCATAAGCAACAAACGTAAATGGAGTTTTAAGATCAATATTTCCACTATTCAAGACGTTTTTATATCCCTGGTTTCTGTTTACGTCTCCTGCACCTTCCTGCTTTAATTTTGTGTCCCTGAGTGATAATAATTTCTGGAGGTATGTATTCTCATCGGCTCCCTGTTTTGGGGTTGTGCCCGCATTCTTTATGATGCTTTTTGCCCCGTCAACTCCATGCCTGATGCACATGTCATAGATAAAAGCTTTAGTAAGTGCATTCTTTGCGCCTATCGAATCGGCAATTTCCATTGCAGGATTATAATAGAGTTCATCCAATTTGTCCATCTGAGACTTTTTAAAAAGAGGATCATCACACGAATTAACGTCCTGTATAAAACCAGATAATCCCTCTACGCTAGGGTTTCCGTCTCCATCTGCTGCATAGTGAGATCCAGCATCTATTTTATCCAGGGCAGGTATGTATTTTGCCAGGACATTATCAGGATTCAATTCGGTGTAATGTTTTATAAGGATGTTCCCATCATAAGTCCCGGTGCAGAACCCGATACATCCAAATGTAATACCACGCCCGTCTCCAATGTTTTCAGCATAATTAAAATGTAGCTGAGTATCACTGTTTTCTAATGTTGTGGTCATCTGAAGTATTACATTTTTCATATTTGATGTATTCTCGGCAGCTCCTGTGGGCATAACAGTAACCATCACAACAAATAGAAATAAAGCAAGGAACCATATTAAATATTTATTAATTTTCATATTTTTTCTCCAAATAATTTTTATCCGACGTTTAGTTGATTGGGGAGCCATTGATCAAATCCAATCCTTTTTGGTGACGGATATATACCCGGATTAAACCCCTGACATTACAGAATGCATATATTCTTATTGTCAAGAGTATTTTTGTCTGTTTTTTCCTCATTAACAGCTTAAACTTATGCACCTTTTTCGGAGGTCTTATCTGCCTCTAACTTTTCTAAAAAATATTATAATTGTCTTTGCGTCCTCATATTTCTCATATAATACAATTACAGCAATAAACTTGCAATTTTAAACTAATTAAAAACCAAAGAGTATTATATAAACGCAAAAATATATCCTTCATGTTAGTTAAAAATTTAGAAAAGTTCATGAATATAAATAGAAATATTCTTTATAAATATTTTTCGTCCAGATCCCTTGTTTCGAACCATCTTAGTTCCTAAAACAATTTTTTAGAACATGTTTTGATTACAACCGATATCTGAATCCAACAAAAACAGTTACAAGTGCCTTGCAAGGCGGGACTATCTCACGACTTTTGGTTAGATGGCAATAATGGCAGCAGAAATACTTGTGGCTAAGCAGAAGTTACTATAGCTACAATAATCTAGATAAGAGTAGGTCAATCAAGGTTAACTTCATCAGATCTGAATGTTTATTACAGCAAACTGGAATCGTTTACATCTTCAACTTAGTTTCATTGCTGGTATTCACCTAGATATAATTTACCATCAATAGTGAAGGAATCTCCATATGCAACGAAAGTAAATGGGGTCTTAAGATCAACATTTCCACTATTCAATAATTTTTTATATCCTTGATTTCTGTTTACGTCTTCGATACCTTCCTGTTTTAATTTTGCATCCCTGAGTGAAATTAATTTCTGGAGGTATGTGTTCTCATCGGTTCCCTGTTTTGGGGTTGTACCAGCATCCTTTATGATGTCTTCTGTCTGGTCCACTCCATGCCGGACGCACATGTCATAGATGAAAGCTTTAGTAAGTGGATTTTTTGCGCCTATCGAGTCGGCAATTTCCATTGCAGGATTATAATAGAGTTCATCCAATTTGTCTATCTGAGCATTTTTAAAAAGAGGGTCATCACACGAATTAACGTCCTGTATAAAACCAGATAATCCCTCTACGCTAGGATTTCCGTCTCCGTCTGCTGCATCGTGAGGGCCAGTGTCTATTTTATCCAGGGCAGGTATATATTTTGCCAGGGTATTATCAGGATTCAATTCAGTGTAATGTTTTATAAGGATGTTCCCGTCATAAGTCCCGGTGCAGAACCCGATACACCCAAATGTAATACCACGCTCGTCTCCCAGGTTTTCAGCATAATTAAAATGTAGCTGAGTATCGCTGTTTTCTAATGTTGAGGTCATCTGAAGTATTACATTTTTCATATTCGATGTATTATTTGATGGGTACTCAGTATTATTTGATGGATACTCAGTATTATTTGATGGGTACTCAGTATCTCCTTTGGGCATAAAAGTAACCCCCACAACAAATAAAAATAGAGCAAGGAACCATATTAAATATTTATTAATCTTCATATTATTTTTTCTCCCAATAATTTTTATCCGATGTTTAGCTCGTTGGGGTGCAATTGATCAGATCCAATACTTTTTAGTGATGAAAATATGCCCAGATTAAACCCGCCACACTACAGAACGCATATTTTCACATTGTCGAGAGCATTTTCTTATTTTTTTCTCTTTAGAGGATTAAATTTATACATCCTGATCTTCAGTCTTATAATTTTTAACGAAAATTAAAAAATCAAAACATATTATAGAAACTTAAAGATATGTCCGCCCCATTACTAAAAAATTTAGAAAAGTCATGAATGGAAATAGGAGTTTTCTTTATAAGTATTTTTCTTCAGATCCGCAGTTCCGAATCACCTCAGTTCATAAACCCATTTCTGGGATTGTGACTAAATAGAAACTTTAGAAGCTTCCCTTTTTAGACTAATTATCTCTTGAGAATCTCTATGATCTCCTTTAGATCCGGAAGCTCGTGCCCCGGATATTTCTTGAAGAAGATTACTTTCTGATTTTCGTCAATAATGATATTCGCCCTTTCAGAGACTCCTTCTTTTTCTTTGAATATCCCGTATGTTCTGGCAACCTCCCCATGCGGCCAGAAATCCGAAAGGAACCTGATGTGCGTAATCCCCAGCCCTTGCCCAGGTTTTTTTTGAAGGCATGGAGTCCACACTTATACCAAGGGTACTGTGTTCAGTTCGGCAAAGAGCTCATGATTTTCTTCAAGTGATTTCATCTGTTGTGCGCAGACCTGCGTCCAGGCAAGCAGGTGGAAGGACAGAAGGACTTTCTTTTAAGGTCATAAAGATGCATTTCTTCTCTCCTCTGGTCCTTTAACCGGAAGTTCTGGATAGTTTTCCCTATTTTTACCTCGGTTGTCATAAATTTCCCTAACTTTATATTTGTTTATCTATTTAAATTAGTAATGGCCTTAATGGCATGTGTTTCTGACCTTTACATCTCGTAAAATGAACTCGTTCGACCTCTGTTCTATTAACCCTATTCGCTAACGCCTGAGTTTCTGGTATTTAAAGTAGTTCCTAAATTCTACGTGCTGGATGGATTTCCGAGTTACAGTTTAATCTATAACCGTTGATTTGGTAACAGAACAGTATTATGTATACATAGAAATTTATAAAATACGTAGAATTAAGGGAATATTTTAGGGCAGTGTCGCGAATTTGCTGTAAATTCGAAGTCAAATTTTTGTATACCATGAGGGTAATTTATCTTACGATGTGGAATTTTCTACCCAAGAACTTCATGAAATTTGTGATTTTTCAGAAAAATCGGTACACTGCCGCTTTTTTAGATCTTTTAGGCCAATTAAGTAAATCTTATGTGACCAGTATTTCCGGAATACTATCTAAATAATATTAGTTCAATGCGTAACTATATATAACGAAGTATACTTTCTTTATATCAAAGTACGATCATAAAAGAACTTAAAAGTGAAGAGGAAAACGCAATTGGGTAAAATTAACGAGGCAAGTAATGAAAAAATGTCCAATTTGTGGGCATGAATTTGTAGTCCTGAAAAAAAGTGGAAGAAAAGGCAATTTACGGTACATTTGAATGCCTTTCAGCTGCTCAGAAAAAAGTGAAGAGAGGGAAAGTTTCCTCACTCATGTCTGTATAAATTTATTAAGTTTTATATAGACAGTATAATTTTTTTAATTTTTACATTTAACCTAAAGCAATTAGAAACTAAAACCAAAGTAAATCAAGAAATAGCTTAACAGTGGGGGAAAAATATGAAAATTAGAGTAGTTAGTTCCAGGGAAGAAATCTTTACACTTAACCCTAATGAGCGTGTAGTTCACCTGGCCTTCAGGCCTTCGAACAAGGACATCTTTGCACTGGTTGAGACTTGCCCGAAGATTGAAGTTATTCAGTTGCCTAAATCTTACAGGCGAACGGTTTCAAAGTCCATAGAAATGTTCCTTGAAATGCAGAGAATCCAGCTTATCGAAGGAGATGTGTGGGGCCACAGGAAAGACATTAATGAATATTACAGTATCCCGTCCTCAGTGATTGAGAAGATAAGAGAACTGAAGATGGAGGGTACACCTGCTGAGAGAATCGAAGAAAAGGTTGCAAGGGAAAGCAAGCTGAACCCTGAAATGATTGCTTATATCCTGACCAAGGAAACTCCTGTTTAAATTCAAATAGGATAAAGTATGGCCCTTAAGAATTTGCTGAAGATTAAAACATAAAAAGGAATTGGATCGAAATTACTCAGGATAAAACTAGTACTGCGATTCCGAAGTAGGTTCACAAAAGTTGACTTTTGAATCTATTTACCGATCACTAATATTTCCCACTAAATCAGGAATTTATTTTGGAATCGAAGCACTAGATACTAACATCATTTGAAATCTCCATTTAATATCTGTTAGCTATCAAGCAATCAGATGGGGGAGGATGTGGGGGGGTTATTATGACTAAGAAAGATATCGGAGATTTTGCAAAAAATCAAAGAATAAAAGTAGTGTATCCAGATATCGTATTTAGCCGAAAAGAGAAGAGAGAGAAAAAGCTTTCGGACTTATCCGACAATCATCTTATAAATAAATGTATACCGATTGCCTCATTACTTCTGGCTGTATTAATCACCGTTTCTGTGGGATTATTTCTTTACATGGGAATTAATCACTTGAACGGTAGCACTCCAGGAAGTACCACTATTCTGGAAGAACCAGAACTTGTCGATGCACTGAAGGACGTGCAGGATAGAGGAGTTCTTATTGCAATGCACGGATGGGTACACGAAGACTATTCAACTCTAACACCATTGCAAATAAAAGAAAACATAGAAAAGGGAAAGCAGGTCTTTGAAAAAGCAGGGATTGTCCCTGTAGCATTCATCCTCCCACTTGAACCCATTAATGGAGTAATAGATGCGTCCTTAAAACAGGAAATAGAGAGCAATGGAATCTCAACACGATTACCTGCTCTCGAAACGAATGGATACTATAGAAACGAATATACATGGGACTGGCGTACAATGGAAAGCTTTGAAGACCCCCGGTTCCAAGAGGCTTCCGAGCAAATAAAGGAGGAGAATCCGACAATCATTCTGCTCCACGTACAGGACTGGAATCCATATACAAAGCAGTTTCTCACTGATTACTTATCATCGACTAATAAGATGAATATCACAATCAGGGTAGACGATGTCGAGGTGAATACCCAACCAGAAGTAATCTCCGACATGGCCCAGTTAACTCAATACAAATCAGTAGGACAGGTTGCATTTTCAGTTATTCCTGCGGGAGCTGGGAAAGGCGACAACCCTACTATCGGAAATATAAATGTAAATAAGATAATGGTGATCTATTTCGGGTTCTTTATCATAACCACGCTGTTGCCGCTTTCATTTTTAGTGATATGGAAGTTGTTATCAGAGTGGCAGAAGAAAAGGAAACAAAATAAGCATCTACTTAAAGATGGTCGAGATCCGAAAGATCCTCGTACAAAAGGGCCGATGTTAGTCTCCATTATTGCTCCGGCTTATAATGAAGAGAAAGCAATCGGTAAATGTCTTCAGTCAATCCTTGACCAGGACTATAAGGGAGAAATGGAAGTAATCGCTGTTAATGACGGGTCCAGTGACCGAACTGCAGAGATTATTTCAACATATCCTGTAAAACTTCTCGATCTTAAAGTGAATGGGGGAAAAGCAAACGCGCTTAATAAAGCGATTGAGATTGCAAAAGGAGACATCCTGATCTTTACGGATTCAGATTCGTATATGGCGCCAAATGCGGTGAGCTCGTTAGTGAAATGTCTCAACGAGAATAAAGATACCCAGATGGTGGCAGGAAATGTTTATATCCACGATAATCACGGAAAAAAGGGATTCATGAAGTACTTCCAGATGATTGAATATCGCACAGAACAGGAAATTACCCGCCATCTTCAGGGTTTGTCTGGCAGTATTCTCGTATGCCCGGGCCCTCTTACTGCGGTCAGGTGCAAAGTATGTGACGTAATTAAATTCAGTAACGAAACCATAGTTGAAGATGCAGACTTTACAATCAAGGCTCTTAAAAACTCCATTAAGATAATTCAAGAACCAAAAGCAATAGTTTACACGAACGCACCTGAGACTGTTAAAGGGTGGTATAAACAGAGAAAGAGATGGTGGTACGGAAATCTCCAGTTATGGAGGCTCCACAAAAAATGGGCAGTGAGAAACCTTTGGATGATATTCAACTACTCAGGATATATTATTGGGATTTGTTCTATCATCCTGATCTTATCAATGCCGATCTTAATCCTTCAATATGATAACATCCCATTGGTACTGATGAGTGGGACCTTATGTCTTGCATTCTCCATAATGCTGTATCTCATACTCATTGGTCCATTATTTGCCACAGACAAAAAATTATTACTAATGCTGATACCATATGTATTGATCTATGCGACAATAAAAGTGGTAGTACTCAGTATCCTTTTCCTCTGCTACCTAACAGGTAAAGGAGTAAAAGTTAAATTCGGTGCAAAGACTTTTGTGGTAAGATAATAAAAAAGATTACAAAAAAATATATTCTACAGGGGTCAATTCCCCTTATTTTTTTATAAATTTTATATTACAGTCCTGTTGCATCCCGTATTTTTTAATTCAATTCCTTTGAAGAATTCCCCATTAAGTAAGCCTCTCCTTTATGTCCCTGAGCTCCGAATCAGTAAAACTCAGGCTCTGGTAATGCATCAGAGATGTTACAGAATCGGGGCCATGATGTGGATATATTTCAATCTCTGGAATTCTCTGCCCCTCGCTCGCACTTACCGCCCGCTCAGGTGTAATATAAAGCAGTCGGCTTATAGAACGCTCGCTTTGCCGTCGAGGATCTTGAATCTATCCCACTCTAAATTATACCGATGACTAATACAATCGTAAATTTTGAACATATAGCTCCTGGAAAACTCATTGATTTCCTTTCCCACACGTGCAAAAACGGGCTGTACAAAGTTGATGAGTTTTCAATTGAATACGGAAAAGTCCTGTACCTTTCAGGTGAGTACATGGGAGAAAAGGCATATTATATGCTCACAGCCGTTGTCATAGATCGGAAGGAAATAGTCCAAGTCCTCCTGCATGCAAGTCTGATCAATCGTTTGGACTCCAAGGCTTTTTAAACGAAATTCTTGAAAACCTGCACCACCTTGTTCAGAACGTCAGCTCTGCTAGGGAAATATGGATCATCAAAAATGAGTAGGATGTTAAAGTCCGAGGTGTATGCAAAATTACTCACAGATACAAAAATCGAAGAAATTGACTTTTGTTCTCAGGACCTGCGCATATCGAAGTGTTTCAATCATTCGCTGGACGTGACATGTTATTGCGCGAAATAGTAAACAGAACCTGACTGAATAGATACATCGTCGAAAATTATGTTAGTGTTTACAAAATACACGGAAGTAATGTGACTTAATATCTGAATCACACCGTAAATAGTTAGGCAAAATGTAGCTAATAAATAATAGTCACTACACAGCGATTTACTTACAAAGAGCATCGCGACAAAATAGAATATGTGGGGAAACAATTTACATCAAAAAGGTAGATGTAAGAGGTGCGATTCGAACGCACGAACTCCTACAAGACCAGGCTCTAAATCTTCTCATAGAGGCTTACAGGTATCCAGCAGTTTATTTACCTTTTCTCTTCAGGCATGTATCCTGGATTAAATTTTTTAGGATATAGTTGTGTCCTTTTTGGGTCCTTTTGTATCCAGTTCAGTGAGAACACAGGCAAATTACTTTTATACCCCTGCCTTGACAGACATCAGTCTGCCCTGGAGGGGTAGTTTACCAAGGATTAACCTACGAAAAGGAAATTCTCGAATTGCCATGGATCGGGATTGGGTTTCACAGCTGGATTTTCTTTGAAAAATACTTTGCGATTTTTAAGCGGTGTCCAGTCCGAAGGTGTGGAAATAAATTTTCCAAGATACGGTTTGGCAATATCCAGGACAAAATCGTGAGGTAAGTCCTCAGGTGTTTTAATACCTTCTCGCGGATTTTCAAGCATCCAGAGTATAGCAGCAACAATGCCTGCAGCTACCTGAAGAGTAGTAGCATTCTGACCGGGAGCAAGGGGTCTGGCCTCTTCAATGCTCAATGAGCTCCCGGTCCACCAGGAATTATAAGAATGGCCCATCAAGAGTGCCCCTATTATGTCCTCGCCAGATACGATTTCATTTGTCATAATCCTGAGTCTGGGTTGAAGCTCATAATTTCGGCCTCGCAATTCGCAAAGAGAGGAAAGTGTATCATGACAGGGCATATAAGCATAATGTACGGTAGGCCTATAGACCGCCTCTCCATCTTCCCGAACAGTTAACAGTTTTGAAAGGCCATATGATTCGCCATGACGGATCGCCATACCTACAATTTCTTCATCCGGTATCCACGATCTGACCCATGTATTCATGCCCATCTGGGGCAAGAAAATCATATTTTTCGGTCTTTTATTTCAGTCGAATACCCATCTAGCTTGCTGCGGGGTGCGCCAGCGCAACTTTGATTTTTGGCCTGTCGAAGCTGATGTAGATAGGTTTTCTTCTACAAATCAAACTTTTCTTATTTATGTGAGCGCTTAGTACAGGAACGGCTATTCCGTGTTTTTACTTGCTGATTCTGGTTATACACTATAAAACTATAAGCTATCATACGGCTTAAATGCTAATGTTTACACTCGAAACTATATCGATTTTTTATGGACATAATTATCTACGAACTCTGTATAGACTCGAATCACTTATGTATAAATATCAGAGTGTTGTATTATATACTATCTAATAAAATTTACACTCTTTGCCATCAAGATTGCAGCTCAAAACCAGACGGTGTGTGTAGTTTAAGATTGAATGTTCTGGTTAAAAGAACATTTTTGTACACATCAAAGTCCGAAAACAGAGTTCATGCCAGGCACATGCACTAAAAATAACGTTGGAGTTGCAGCAAACTACAAAAGGAAGAATCTTGCCTCATTCGCCAAAAAAGAGGTTTTTGCATTTTAATGGGGAAAATTAGGCTTTTGAAATTAATTTATAAAGTGAAACCGGTTAATATTGTCTCACTAACGAGGTCTGATAATAATGAAATTTCATAAGTTTAAACCATATGTAAAATGTGGACTATTTCTCATACTAGTAATTAGTCTGGCTGGTACTGCTAATGCAGCTAATCCAGGAGGTATTGCTCTATGCTGGGATGACACACATAATATTGGTCCGTGTTATCAAAATCTACCAATATTCGAGTCGTATAATGCCACATGCACTATGAACATAAATTCATTAAGTACATGGGGAGAGGGTACAACAGCTAACCTGAGTGCACTGCAGGCGGCTGGATGGGAAATAGCTGCGCATGGGTACAATCACTCAGATTCAATTGAATTTCTAAAGAATCACACTTCTGAAGAGTGGCTGGACCAGGAAATACTCCCGAACATCGCAGAAATGACCAGTTATGGTTATCCAGCTTATTCCCTAGCATATCCCTATTCAAGTAGAGATAATACTACTGATGCATTACTAGCTCCATACTTCCGGACACTTAGATCGACGGAATTCGATACTATGGACGGAATGGATGTAAATGAATCAGCCGCTTATTACAATTTCTCCAATCCGACTCAAGTTCTGTATGCTGTTGAAATAGATGACAATTCTGGTGCTACCCTGGAGTCTATACAATATGGAATTGATGAAGCAATACAAAATGGGACTGTACTGGTGTTATACGGGCATGCAATTACTCCAACCGTTAACGGAGACTATCAAACTTCAACATCGAGGCTGGAATCAATCCTGAATTATACCTACCAGAAGGGCGGAGTATTTTATCGCATGGAAGACCTGGGTAATCCTTCCTGGATGCAGTCGTCCCCCAGATTCTCTACTGTGACTGCAAATTTCACAGTTTCTACAGATAGTGTATTGGTAGGGAAAGCTGTAGCTTTTGTGGATTACAGCGTCAACCAGACAGCTGAACAGCTCGATTTCGGTGACAATTCGGCTAACAGCAGTACTGCAACTGTTACTCATACATATACAACACCGGGAACTTATACGGCTACTTTAACGGTAAAAAATGACGTTTCCAGTCAATCGATGACTAAAACAATTACGGTAATTCAACCGACAATTCCAGTTGCTAATTTCACCAGTGATTTGACAACTGGATTTGCGCCGCTGAATGTAGCGTTCACGGATACATCAGCTGGACTTCCAGCATCCTGGTCATGGGACTTTGGAGATGGAAGTACATCAGATAATCGGAATCCAACGCATACTTATTCTGCAGGAGGAAGCTATAACGTTAACCTGACAGTAAGTAATGAATACGGCACGGATTCAAAAACTGCTGTTATCGTCGTACTGCAGCTTCCTGTAGCAGACTTCAGTACCAGTGCTACAGGTGGTTATGCTCCACTTTCAGTCACCTTTACTGACTGTTCACAAAACGCAACATCGAGGAGCTGGGATGTTAACAATGACGGAGTAGCAGACTCAACTGAAGCAATTTTTGTTTATGAGTATGCTTCTGCAGGGACTTACACCGCTAACTTGACCGCGATCAATGCAAACGGCACGAATTCAAAAACTGTTCAGATAATTGTAGATAGAAGGAGCAGCGGAGGAAGCAGCCACAGTAGCGGTGGAGGCGGGGGTTCTCCTGAACCTGCAACGAATGTCAAAGTGAAGGAACTTTCACAGGCCTTCATTACAAACGGAAACCCTGTAAAGTTTAATTTCCCAAAGAACGCCACTGCTGTTTTATATTTGAGCTTCGATTCAAAGAAGACTGTTGGCAAGACGACGACAATTGTTGAGATGCTGAAAAATAAATCTAAGCTTACCCCGGAAACACCCGAAGGCGAGGTCTACAATTACCTCAATATCTGGGTTGGCAACAGTGGATATGCAACTGAGAAGAATATCGAAAACGCAGTCGTGTGTTTCAAAATTGAAAAGGCCTGGATGAAGGATAAAGGCATTGACCAGTCTTCAATCATCCTGAACAGGTACAGTGACAAGAAATGGAATCCATTGCCCACCAAACACTCAAAAGACGATGAAAAATATATGTATTTCACAGCAGAAACTCCGGGATTCTCGCCCTTTGCAATAACAGGTGAGAAAACAGCAAAAGAAACTGTGACTGAAATCCTGCCTGAACCTGACACTCAGGATCTTGAACAAAACAATACAGCATCAGAAGTTGAGCAGGAAAAAACAAGCATGCCTGGATTTGAAATGATTTACTGTGTTATCGGGCTGCTTGGAGTGTTTTTGTATAGAAGAAGATAAATTGCAGTTAGATGGTGGGATAACTGATTCCACTATCTAATTTCTTACATTTTTTAAGTTCGTTTGGGATTCTCAAAGCCTCTTTTTCAAAGGCTGTTCCAGAGGAATATGATTTTTGTTCCAGGATAGATCAGTACAGAAGAGCTATGGGTTCAGGAGATGTGGTAAACACCATGCTCAATTATGGCTATTCTCTGCTTGAATCTGAGTGTCTGAGAGCCGTTAATTCTGTAGGTCTGGATATTCATGTAGGCTTTTTACATGAAATGACACCAAGCAAGATTTGCATGAAATGACACCAAGCAAGAACAGCTTAGTCTATGACCTTCAGGAGCCAGGCTTTTCTTAACAATGGCTAAAGCCAGGTTAAAAGAACTTGGAGTTATTCACGCATACATGGATACTGATTCTGTGTTTGTGCCTCTTGAAAAAGCTCAGGAGCTTGTAGGGTTCTTTCAGCCTCTTAACCCCTATAACATTGATATTCCATTGCTCAAACCTGAAAAAAAAGATCTCTGGTTTTATGGGATTGCTTCCAAAAGGTATGCTCTATACACTTATAAGGAGGGAAAAATCAGGTTCATGGAAGATGAAATGTCTTAAAAGCTTCATGGGCTTGGGCATTTAACAAACCCGTTCCCGAATTCAGATGAAGATTGGCAGGCAGAAATCTGGCAGGATATTCTTAAACTTCATTATGGGCTAATTACTGAAAGGGACATTGGAGAGAAGTATTCAAACTTGTATGCAATTTCCAGGCTTACTATTACTACACCCAATATATTGAACAGGTTCAAGAAACTGAATGAAGGAAAACCTTGGAACGAACAGATAAAGCCTTTTAACTTCTTCCTTGTAGGATTTCAGGTAATTAAAGAAAATAATAAGGCTGTTAAGCCTCTGGCTCCTTTTACAAAGGATTATCAAAAAATAGTCTATGAGCCTTTTATTGATTACGAGACTGGAGAAATCAAAGAAGGATCTCAATATTTCAAATCATTGAGCAGGACGATTTTACAATATGTTGAACATCTTGAAAATAAGTTTGATGGAGAGATAGGGGTTTTAGAGAGAAAACATATTCAGGCTGATGGGTTGGTTTACATTGGGAAAGAAGCCAACAACATTGAGGATCAGCCTTTAGATATTACTGGTGCTCAGGCTTTCATTAATGAGGAAGAGATTAAACAGAAAATTTTAAACATAAGTCCAAAAGAAGCTAAGGAACTTGGAATAAAGTACAGGAGTACTTTAAAAAAGATGAAGGATAGAGTCTTAAAAGATGGGGATTTTAATATGAATACGAAAGTTATGAGGATGATAATTGATTACTACTATATGAAAAAAGATTAACTTCAAAATTCATCCTTGATAACTCCAAATGGTGAATATGATTATTTTTTAAAGTAGACCAGTTATTGCGTTCTTCCATTGTTCAGATCGACCAATTGAACCATTATTTGCAGAACTAGAAGATGGAACCCTTAAAACCTCCACACTATTTAGTACTTTGCAATGTTTTTTGTATTTTTTTTCTGCTGCTTTTCCATTACAGATTATTTTCTTTACTTGAGTTAAATGAGAAAAGTCATTATACTCTGGTTTTTTGATGTTTTTGTCTAAACTCCCTTCTATTTCACAAGATTCTATAGCATCCCATAGTCCTATTTTGCATTCCTGTAGAATATTGATTCTGTTTTTATATTCTAAATTCAAAAAGTCGGTATTAAGCACATCACGCATTATATTCCAGAATTGATTTCGAGAATCATAATAGTATTGATTTTGATCCCTTGATTTTTTACCTGGAAAAGTTCCGATAATCAATATTTCTGTATTGTCATAAATTATTGGATCTAAACCTTTGATTCTTTGGATCATTACAAAAATTTTAGCACTTTAAATATGATAAACTTTGTCAATTAAACAACTACTTAAAATTAAAACTGTTTAATAAAAAATATTGTGATTTTTGACCAGGGCAACTTTAAGAAAAACTGTGCTGTTGAAATTTGTCAGTAACGCACAAAAAATTCGAGTTACCTATTACCCAAAAGAAGAGTGCGAGGGGTGGGATTCGAACCCACGAAATCCTTCGATACCGGATCTTAAGTCCGGCGCCTTTGACCTAGCTGGGCAACCCTCGCAAATTGAAGAGTAACTTTTTATTTTTGCCTGTCCTACCTTTAAATAGCCTTTTTGCTTTTAGCTCTTTTCCTCGGATTTTGTTCAGTCCTGTAAATAGTTTATTAAGTTTGATACCTCTGGACTGGCTGAACAACATTTGCGCCTGAATAAAAGCAGGCTGGTTTTGAGCCGCAAAAATTTCCTTATGCGAACATGCACTAAATAAAGTTAAATTATTTAAAGTTTATTCTCTACTTCATGGAGATTACATTTCTTGGTACTGGAGTTGCGATCCCTGAAAAGGGTCGGGTACAGTCCGGCATACTTGTCAGGCTTGAGGACAAACCTCTGCTTATTGACTGTGGAAGCGGCGTTTTAAGCAGATTTCCCGATGCAGGAGTCCCACATACAGAAGTGGATACCGTATTTCTCTCACACCTTCACCTTGACCATGTAGCTGATTTGCTCCCCCTCATTAAAGCAAATTGGCTCAGAGGAAAAACCGAAATGCGAGTATACGGACCTGACGGGACCGAGGACTGGTTCTCGAAGGTACTTGGGGCATATGAGTATATTCTGGATGGAGTGGACGTGGATGTTGTAGAGATCTCTCCCGGAAAGGAGTTTACGCCTGAGGGTTTTGACTGCGAGATAACCTGCGCAACTGCTTCCCACAGTGTTCCGACTCTGGCATACCGCGTGACTGCAGAAGACGGAGAATTTGTTTACTCAGGGGATACCGAACCCTGCCGGAATATAATGGACCTGGCAGTTGAAGCCGACCTCCTGATACACGAATGCTCCTTCCCTCCCGGCACAAAAGTAACAAACCACACAACTCCGAGCACGCTGGCTGAAATGCTTGAAGACTACAACAAAGAGATCGGAAGTATCTGCCTCACACACTTCTATCCCGAAATGAAAGGGCATGGAAAAGAAGCAATACACCGCCTCAAGGACTATGTTGATGGAGAGGTGATCCTTGCAGAAGATCTGATGAAACTTGAAATATAAAGGAATTTAAATTGTAATAATTAGAGCTATGAAAATTATAACTATGAAAATTTGAAATATGAAAATTATAACTATGAAAATTTGAAATAAATATTTGAAATCTGATTATAATCATAAATTTTGTGGAATCCGGAGAAATACAGAGATTTTAACTCTCCGGTTTTCCCACCTGTTTCAAGAATTTGAGGCTTAATTCGGGATTTAAGTTACCTGGATTTGCCTTATCTGGATTTTACTTACTGGAATTTACTTACTGGAATTTACTTACTGGAATTTACCTTATTGGAATTTACCTTATTGGAATTTACCTTATTGGAATTTACCTTATTGGAATTTACCTTATTGGAATTTTGTTTGTGAAAAGCTCTGAAAGACCAGAATTACATTTTACCCCCGGTGATTATCATGGCAAGAATACTTTCCGAACTTGATATTGGCATTCTGAAAACCGTTGCCCCGGAATGTGAGGCGCTCCTCTGTTCCGGCTCAGGAGTACATTATCGTTCCATTCTCCCGCCTCTGGCAAACCACTACTCAAAAGATGCAGACGATTTTCTGAGGAGGATCAAGCTGCTGTCCATGTCTGACCTTGAATACCTTGTCAGGCTCATTTTATCCGGAGAAGAAAGCCTGGGCTGCGTGCCTTTTAATTACATTATCCTCTTTGTGGAAAATGTATCAGAAAGGCTGGGTGAAGAGGTTGCATCTCAGGTCAGAAAATCATATGACGATTCCGAATGTCCTGCCTGAAAAAGACTGATTGAAAAGATGATAAAGAAGACGGATCAGGAATTAACTAAAAAAGACTCTGGTACTCTGGTCTGAGGCTTTCAGACAGGTACCATTTACGTGCTCTATGCAATTATCAGGCAGCTTTTGAATAGTAAATAGTAGCAAATAGTACATCGGTTTACCCGGGATTAAACAATAAAATACGGATAAGCCTTCTTATGCTCTTCCGTATTTATCTTCGAGCCTTTCGATATCGTCCTCTCCAAGGTAATCTCCCTGCGCAATCTCAATGAATATCAGGTTCTGACTGCCTGTGTTTCTAACGCGGTGTACGTCGTTTACCGGCAGGTCGACCGAGTCTCCGGCAAGAACCCTAATCTGGTCACCGTTTTTAGTTACAAGCCCTTCGCCGCTGATTACATGCCAGTGCTCACTTTTATGGGAATGGCGCTGAAGTGAGATCTCTTCCTGGGGCAGGACCGTAAGGCGTTTGACCTTATACCCCGGTTTCTCTGTAAGCACCTCATAGAAGCCCCAGGGCCTTTTTGCCTCACGTTTGCACTTTTCCAGAATTGTCTCATATACCCTGATATAGTCCTCTACCATCCGGTCAACAGAGAAGCTTTTTTCCACGCTTTCCCTGCATCTCCTGCGTGATATGGAGCTGACTTTTTGAACAGCCTCTACGGCTTCGTCTGCATTGTTTACGAGGAACCCGGTCTCCCCGTCCAGGATCAGTTCAGGCATTGCCCCTCTGTTTATTGCAATTACGGGCGTCCCGCAGGTAAGGGCTTCGACAACACCGAGCCCGAAAGCCTCTTCATAATTGATCATGTGCAGAAGAGCACGGGCATTTGAGAGCAGCTCTTTTTTGCGTTCCTGGGATACATGCCCCTCGTAAATTATCTGCTCGTTGTCTATATGGGGCTCAACTTCATTCTTGAAATATTCAGAGTCTGCAATAAAGCCAGCCATTCTCAATTTCATCCCGGCCTTTTTTGCAACCTGTATTGCTTCTTTTGCGCCTTTGTCCCTGTGAATACGCGATATAAAAAGAAGATAGTCCTCCGGACTGGCATTAAAAGGAAAACTCTCGATATCTATTCCGTGCCGGACCGTTGCTATATAGTCCAGTTCATTGCACCTGTAGGCATCACTTATGGATACATAATAAGTGCTGTCGTTATATTTTTTATAGACCGGCAGAATTTTCCGTGAAGAAAAGCCGTGGATAGTTGTTACAACAGGCGTGTCTACAAGCCCACTGTAAGTAAGAGGCAGGTAATCAAAATGGTTATGAATTATATCAAATTCATTTGCCCTTTCAAAAACCTCTGATATATGAAGGCTCTCGTATACCTTAATAATCATATCTTTATCTTCTTCGTACGGCCTCGGGCACACCGAATGAAGTTTGCCTGCCGTGTGCGAGTCAGCTGTTGCAAACAGCGTAACGTCAATACCCCGTTTTACCAGTCCCTCAGTTAATAAGGATACCATTGCTTCCCACGGGCCGTACTTTTTAGGCGGCGTGCTCCAGGCAATCGGAGATAACATAGCAATTCTAATAAAAGTCCCCCCAGTACTTTAGATATTTAATTCAGATATTTAAGCTCCTTTTCCCCATTTTATTCGGGAGTGATATGCCTGTGCCCTTCAAAAGCCCTGCAAAACTCTGCAGGGCACTGCTCCTCGGGGCACTCATGAATATACTCAAGGACGTCACTAAGTTTTGCGCTTGCCATGGATACAGAAGTATCCGCACTTCCATAATAAATACGGATTTGATCGTCATTTAAAACCCATCCACAGGGAAAAACAACATCATTTACATCTCCACTGCGCTCATAGAGTTCACGGGGTCCGAAAACCCATCCTTCTGACCTGTGAAGGACTTTTCTCGGGTCTTCAAGGTCAAGAAGAGCCAGCCCAAGCCGATAACTTGTTTTTGACGTTGTTGGACGGACTCCGTGGTACATAATTAACCAGCCGTCGTATGTACGAATTGGCTGTGGAGATAAACCTATCTTACGGGCATCCCACCACCCTCCTTCCCTGGCATACAGAAGGACCTGATGATCCCCCCAGTATCTCATATCCGGGGAAAAGGAAATCCAGATATTTGCCTTCGCGCCGCTCATTGAAGAGACCGGTCTGTGTAACATTGCCCACCTGCCGTTAAACCTTACAGGAAACATGGCAGAATCTTTATTTTCAGGAGGCAGGGTAGCTCCTATCCGCTCAAAATTGCGAAAATCCTCTGTAAAGGCAAGTGATGTTAAGGGGCCGGAATCCGAAAAAGCAGTATATGCTACAGCCCATTTTCCCATCTCATCAATATAAGTTATACGCGGGTCTTCAATGCCGTATATCTCTTCAGGGTAGTTTATAGCGTCCGGAGTCAAGGTTGGTTCAGCATCAATTTCCCAGCCATCTATCCCGTTATTACTCCTGGCTACAGTAAAGTGAGAAAAGCCCCTGTGGTCTTCAACACGCACAAGCAACAGAGTTTTACCATCAACTATAGCGGCTGCAGGGTTAAACACCGAATTAGCCTGGTAAGGCCAGTCTTCAACAGTGAGTATGGGATTTTTTTTATGCCTTACAAACAGTTCTCCGTGGTCCTTCCAGATCATGCTGTCACTTCTCACTCTACCTTATTTGCTGATAACAGGCTCTTTTTCTTCGGCAGGACTTCTTCACTTACGGTGGGCTGGGATAGAGCACTGTAAGCTTCACCTGCGTGTTTATTTAAGGAACTTAAAGCCATGAGGAAGCAGATTACGGATTCTGCGCCCTGGTTGCAGTTCATCCCGTCGCAGTTGAGCCCGTCGCAGATCGCACCTGTCGAATAGTCATACATAGGAGTTCGAAGGCGGTTTCTGCCCAGGAAATATTCAAAAGAGTATCTTGCAAGCTCCAGGTATTTTCTCTCACGGACAGTTTCATAAGCCGAAATATAAGCCTGAGTCAGGTAGCCTGCTTCGATGGGCTGCTGGTCAAAAATCGGTTTTTCTCCATCACAGGAGTACCAGCCCTGATTTCCAACAATATCAAAAAAGTCGCCTTTCCACTGGACCTCAGTAAGGAAGTCCAGGGTGGCAAGCCCAACTCTTCTGTAAGTTCGGTCTTTGGTATAGTTATACGCCAGTATAAGGGCTTCACTCAGTTTTGCATTGCTGTAGGTAACTGTGGGTTCAAACCAGTTCCAGTCTTCTTTCCTGTTAGCTTCATACAGGTCGACCAGAGAGTCTGCGTGGCTGGTAAATATGGATTCAACGGTATCTTTGTCTATAAGGGAGTCTACGGCCCTTACAGCATCCCTGCGGGAGTTAAATATGGATTCAAAAAAGTCCGCATCCACGCCTGCCCTGAGCATTTCATACAGCCCGCATATTGTGTAGGCTTTTGCCCTCGGATAACTCAGTTTTTCCATCTGCGTTTTAGATTTACTGATGAGCGTGTGTGCAAGCGTACGTGTGTTTTTTGACAGGTAAGGGCAGCTTATCACATGCCCAAGCCCGTAGATCGCGCGTCCGAGAGTGTCTTCGCTGCCTTCTTCGTCCAGAAACTCTCGTCTATAGCTCATAAAGTTATGGAAGTGCCCTGTACCGGTCTGGGCATGTTCAAGAAAGCTCATGTATGTGGTAATCAACTTCCGGAGTTCCTCGGCTTTTTCCTGGCTATCGGTAAGCTGTGTCAGTGCAACGAGTCCTCTGCCCACATCATCGGTACTGTATCCGTAATGGCGGGCCGGCACACCCAGATTGGTATGCTGGATAATGCCCACGTCATCGGTCAGCAGTTTGAGGTGGTCGAGTTTTATTTCCGGAAGCTGATCTGGAAGGAAATTAAATCTGTTTTGTACTTTTGGATAGGGATTGTAGTGCTTTAAAACCCTGGAAAAAACAGTATTGTATTCTTTACCTATGTTTTTCCAGGTCATTTTCCTGCCAAAACCGTATGCCTTTCTGCGCATATTCTCACACTCGTCCGGATTTTCGATTAAGTATAAAAGCGAGTTTTTAAAGCCGGCAGTGTCTCCGAAATCTACGAGCAGCCCGCGATTATCGGACAGCATTTCCTGGGCGTACCAGTAAGGAGTGGATACTATTGCTTTTCCCATGCCTATGGCATAGGTCAGAGCGCCGCTTACTATTTGTTCCCTGGAAAGATATGGAGATGCGTAAATGTCACTGGCAAGGATATAATTGCAGAGCTCTTCTTTCTCGACAAATTTATCGTGAAACATTACGTTATTCTCAAGCCCGAGTTCGGAAACCCGGTTCATAAGATACTTTCGATATGTCTCCCCATAATGTTTTTTGATCACCGGATGGGTGGCACCCAGAATAAGGTAAACAAGGTCAGGATACCGGCTTACAACATCCGGGAGAGCTTCGAGCATATTTTCGATGCCTTTATTCTGGCTCAGCAGGCCAAAGGTAAGGATAAGGGGAGCCCCTTTCAGATTTAGCATCTGTTTATACTTGCTGCAGTTGTTAAACGGATAGTCGGGTAAGCCGTGAAAAATGATCTCGATTTTTTCATCCGGGACCTTATAAACATCTTTTAACATCTCGACTGCAGCCTGGCTCATCACAACCAGCTTTTCCGAATATCTTATGAGTTTTTCTGTGGATGTACGGTATTCCGGTTCCGGTTCCCGGATAACTGTATGCATTGTAGTAATCACAGGCTTGTTTATTCCTGAAAGAAGAGCGAAAATATAATCGCCTGCGTTTCCCCAAAAAAGGCCGAATTCGTGTTGAAGACATACGATATCTGCATCGGACCGATTTATAAAATCTGCAGCCCGGTAGTAATCTTCAAGTTTGTCCCTCTCTATTTGAAAAACGACCTCTTCAGGATAGTTGTAGGTTTCGGAAGGGTCATTAAGGGCAATGACCTCACAATGTATATCGTCATGCACCCCGGATACTGAATTCAAAAGATCAAAAGTAAATGTAGCAATCCCACATTCTTTCGGAACATAAGTTCCTATAAACAAAACTTTCAATTGCTTATTCAACTATTTTCCCCCTAACTTATAGTAATCAGGGTTGTACTCCCGCTAACAGAAAAAGCACTTAAGTAAGCATAAATTCCCACTAACAGAACTTAAGCACTTAATTAAGCATGTTCCCCACTCAGTAACGCTTAATTAAGTCGTACTCCCCAGTTTTTTCAATTATACTTCATTTCTCTGCTGTGTTTTCAGATCAATACATATCAGCTTCTATATCGATGTGAACAGCTTCTGTATCGATGTGAAGACTATATGTCCACAAAGTTATTGCCGTATCGGACTAAACATATATTATATATATTTTTATCGCAAAACCCGCAACTTGTTGAAAAATATGTAGTTATCAATAGAAAACACGTCGTTTTGTTTCGAGAATCCTGATTATCAACCGCTCAATTTACTGATAAAGAGCGATAAATTTAGGGTCCCCGCCCGCTTACATACTTTGCAAAAATTTAGCTAAATGAGTAACAAAATATTGACTAGTATAACAATTGTATTCAATGATATTTAATATTATTTATAAATATAATTAAACTAGTTAACTGAAAAAACAATACAAACTTTGTAATATATTGTAATTCTAAATGGCCCGATAAATATCTTTTAAACAAAAAATCATGGGAAAAATAAGGTTGCATAGCAATCTTAAACTATATTCATGTTTTCTGCTGCTACTGTATACAGTATGATTATTTTTTCTGGTTTTCAACTTATGGATTTTGAATGTGAATCACTTTTAACCATGTCGATTTTTACCTTAATTGATCCCGCCGTGATATTTTTCGCAAAATAATAAAATAAAAGCTATTATAATGTATAAAATTCTGCAGTGAGATCTGTATTTTGTTCCGGAGAATTAATCCAAAGTAGATCCGGGCGCAATCGTAAATATGAAAACCAGGCATTTCAGAGTAAATAATTGATAATATGTGACCTGCTGAAAGCGCGGTAAAAACGAAACCGGAAAATAAAGCTTTTTAAGCATCTTCGAAGTTATACGAATGAATTCAAAATTGTTAGAGCATAATCTACAAAAAATCCTTTTTTCATAAAATTCCAGGGCATTTTAAAAAATAATTCCTCTCTATGATTTGAAGTCAAATATCCCAATAGATAATGATTTTTGTTTTATCCTGCTTTCACATTATCTCTTTTCTCAAACAGCCTAAAGTATTTTAACATGTATCGCGAATATTTTTATAATATAACATGTAAAGTACAATATAACATATCAAATTAATTTTGTATACTAAATGAAATTTATTTGTACTGTTTGGTACTGGGGAATCTATTCAAGCGGGGGATAATATCCTGAAAATGGAAGCTCATGTGCTATCTTCACTGTTCATTAACCCGATGAGATAGCCTTTGATCCTGATACATTTTAAGGATTATTTCTGGAATCTCAAAACTGTGATAGTGGATACTGTCTGCCAGATCCTGCCTTATATCCCTCATACGTGAAAAGTACAATCATAATGGGCACCGAGCCAGAATTCAAATTATTAACAAATTTGGAATCAAACAGAATAAATTGAAATCATACAGAATAATTTGGAATCAAACAGAATAAATTGGAATCATACAGACGAAATTTTTATTTTAATTCAATTAAAATTTTATTAAATAGTATTACAGGTGATAGCTCTGTTGAATCAAAAATTAGTAATACTCTTTATGACAAGCTGCCTTGTCCTGTCAGGCATTCCTGCAGCTTTATGCATGAGTTCGGCACCAGTTGTTTATGTTGCAGGAGACGGCAGCGGAGACTTCAATTGTGATGGAAAAGACGACCATATCCAGATAAATCAGGCTCTCAAGTTCGTGGCAGAAAACTCTGCATATACAACTGTTCATCTCAAGGGACCCTTTACCTACGTTATTGACGAGACCCTCCTGATAGGCAGCAATACAATCCTTGAGGGCGATTCCAGTGCAAAAATAAAGCTTGTCAGCAATGCTAACTGGGCAGCCTGGAAACCAATGATTAAAGAAAGAAGTACAGGCAGCAGCGGCATTACCATTCGCGGGTTTACAATCGACGGAAACCGGGAAGGGAATACGAATGTGGTTAGTGGAAAAGGGTATTATAACCTTATCCACCTCAGCAGCTGTCAGAACATAAATGTGTATAATATGTATCTGACCAATAACCACGGGGACGGTTTGAAAACCGATAAATGCACCAGTGTAAAACTCTATAATAACAAAATATACCTGCTCGGGCACGACGGCCTCTATGCCAGCAGCTGTTCAAATGTGGAAGCCTACAACAACATAATAACCTGCAGGACAAACAGCGGCCTCAGGCTTTATAATACAAACAAAGCCAGCTTCCACGATAATGTTATTACATCGGAAGGTTCTGGTGGGGCAGGAATTGAAATCCAGAAGTATAACACTCCCTCAATGGACGATATTGAGGTCTACAACAACGTAATATACAAAACTGCTCTCGCAGGGATCTGGATTTTCGGATCAGGGTCTTATTCAGCTTCAACGGCAAACGTTCACATCCACCATAACCAGATATACGATACCGGAACTAAAACCAGCAACAGTATAATCGGAGGAATCCTATCCAACGGGTTCGGTGGACTCATTGAAAATAACGTGATCGATGGGACCTATGGAGCTGGCATTGTCCAGAAAACTGTGTATTCTCCAGCCCCATCCGGGTCAGGTTTTGTTCTTACAGTAAGAAACAACATAATTACAAACTCCAGATCTTCTTCAGCCGGAGGAAGCGGGTATGGGGTGAACAACGAACTTAAAGGTACGCACTCTTTTGCCCTGCAGAACAACTGCTTCTACGGGAATGCAGGTGGAGAATACAAAAATGTCCAGGCCTCATCTTCAGATATAAAGGCAGACCCGCAGTATGCTGACCGAAACAGCCGCGACTACCACCTGAAATCAAAAGCAGGACGATGGGACGGAAACGGCTGGGTAACTGACAGCACGAGTTCCTCCTGCATCGACACAGGATACAGCTCTTCGGACTATTCTGCAGAACCGCAGGACAACGGAGGCAGGATTAACATAGGGGCATTCGGGAACACAAAGTATGCTTCAAAATCAGGAACATCTACAGTAGATAATAATCAGGCTCCTGTGATAAATTCCATCCCGGATGTTACTGTTGAAGCTGGAAAAAGCCTTACCTTTACAGTAAGCGCTTCGGATGCAGACGGAGATAGCCTCGCCTACTCTGCTTCAGGTACTCCCTCAGGTGCGACTTTTGACAGCAAATCCGGTTTTTTCAGCTGGACCCCGGCTGCCGGGCAGGAAGGGACGTACAGCGTAACCTTTGAGGTAAGCGATGGAAAACTAAAGGATTCGGCTACAGCAGTTATAAGCGTTGTCGCTCAGGAAAACTCCTCGCCCGCAGCAGAAGAGGTCTACGATAACCGCCTGCGTGAAGCTTCTCCTAACACAGTTTACCCGAGCTCATCCTTTATTGACGTCGGGGGAATGAATAATTTCAGGTACAGGGATGTAATGCGGTTTGACCTGAGCAAGTACGAAACTTCCGGGGAAGTTGGTAACGCAATCCTTTCTCTCTACTGGTATTATCCTTCAGGGACCTCAAGGCCCGGGGATACCGTGATCGAAGTTTACAGACCTGCTGCTTCATGGAATCCAGATTATGTGAGCTGGAGTAAAAAAGACAAAGATGTTGCATGGAATAATGCCGGAGGAGACTGGTACGATAAAAATGGTGTTTTGCAGGGCAGTACTCCATACGCTACGATAACCCTTAAAGCCAGTGAACTTCCGGATAGTACATACCACGAGCTTGATGTAACTGGCCTGGTAAAAGAGTACGCCAGCGGCAAATACGAAAATACGGGATTCCTGATCAAAGCCCGTACGGAAAACAACAATTACATAGCTTTTTACAGCACCGAAGCCGGAAACGAGAACCAGAAACCCAGGCTCACCGTAACCGAACAGGCAGCTGTAAACCCGGTTATTGATGTGACCGTGACAGGGGCAAAGGACAACCGCCTGCGTGAAGCCTCCTCTAACACAGTCTACAAGAGTTCGTCCTTTATTGACGTCGGGGGAATGAATAATTTCAGGTACAGGGATGTAATGCGGTTTGACCTGGGTGAATATGAAGCTTCCGGGGAAGTTATTAACGCAGCCCTTTCTCTCTACTGGTATTATCCTTCCAGAACCTCAAGACCTGAGGATACTGTGATCGAGGTTTACAGACCTGCTGCTTCATGGAATCCTGATTATGTGAGCTGGAGTAAAAAAGACAACGGTGTTGCATGGAATAATGCCGGAGGAGACTGGTACGATAAAAATGGTGTCTTGCAGGGCAGTACTCCATACGCTACGATAACCCTTAAAGCCAGTGAACTTCCGGATAGCACATACCACGAGCTTGATGTAACTGACCTGGTAAATGAATATGCCAGTGGCAAATACGAAAATACGGGATTCCTGATCAAAGCCCGCACGGAAAACAATAATTACATAGCTTTCTACAGCACCGAAGCAGGAAGTGAGACTCAGCGCCCTAAACTGAACCTGCAATTGAAACCGTAATCAATTAGCAAATTTAGTTTCAGGAAAGGTATTTCTACAGGATGCAGGCGAGCATAAAAACGTCAACTGCTTAACCTTCATCCCTGTATCTTTTTTCGGATAACTTTTATAGAAAACGGGCCTCCTGAAAAACAGGCCTTCTCATTTTTTCAGAGCATGATATGTTCTGGTTTTAATTTTTAAAATTAATTTAAAACTGAATAAATAATTTATACATCCTGTTTTCATACCTTCTGCATGACCCTTTCTCTATTGAGCCCTCTGGAAATGCCTGCAATAGATGGCATCAGAATTCCCCTGAACTTATATGTCGTGCTTAAGGAACCAGCACTTCTTGCCGGTATGTCTTATCCCGGAATGCGTACTCCCTGGAAAAATATTGGGGATGCTGGTTTCTCAGGTGTGGTCTGCCTCTGCGATTCAAAGGTTTCCTATAACCCCTATCCTCTTGAAGTACTGTTTTCTGCAGAGTTGGAAGATCTGCACCACGGTTTTCCGCCAATTAACCCTCAAATGCAGGAGGAACTTGTAAGGGACGCAACTGAAGTAATAAGGCGAGAAGTGGATGCAGGGAAGGGAATTGTTGTTCACTGTATGGGCGGGATAGGCAGGACTGGCACTGTTCTTGGATGTGTACTCCGGGACCTTGGTTTTCGTGCTGATGATGTAATAAGTTACCTGGACAAAATAAGCAGAATCAGGGGTGTAAGGGGGTGGCCGGAGGTAAAATGGCAGGAGGAAATGGTACGAAAGTACTGATTTATTCTGTGAAAATTGATTTATTCTGTGAAAATTAACTCATTCTGTGAAAATTGACGCTCAGTTGATTAATCCTTTAACTCTTTCACATTCACGTTCTTTATAGAATTTATGATAATGTATCTATATTTCTCTTTTATTTCCTTTTTTCAGCTTCATTTTTACCCCTGTCCTTCACTACTGAAAATCATCTCCTCTGAAAATCATCTCCTGAGGAAAAAATTTAAGAACTAAGTCTTCGTATAAGAACTGTACAAAGATACTTTAAATGATGGCGATAGCTATGGTAACAAGTCAGGAAAGACAGAGGTCAAATCTATCTCGAATGAAAGAAATAATGGAAAAAATTGAAAACACAACAAACGACTCTGATCTAATAGCCGAATTAAAGGAACTTTTAAGAAAACAATATCCCCTGTCCCTAAAATGGCATATGATTATATTTAGAAGTGAAGTTGATAGAAGCTTAAGGTATTTAGAAGAAATAAGAAAAGAAGAAGCTAAGGTAACAGGTGGGAAGTACAAGCAAAGAAAGGAGCCAAAAGGAGGATTAAAGCAAGTTTACTATAAACCCTCAGAGATACCGGGCGCATTTAAACTTGATTACTGCATAGCATATGATGCTGAAACAAACCAGTATAAATGGTTAAAGTGCAGCACTCCCCGAAATACAAGAGCAAAAGTTTTTACAATTCCGATATCTATGATTGGAGAGTACAAACTTCAATGGAGTGAAGAGATGAAACAGAAATGGGGAGAAGACAGCATCGGACAAAGAGAATTAGTAGAAAGGGCTATTAATAATTGAAAAACAAACCAGATCTGATATATCAAAGACCCTAATCCCCCCACCTTTATGTGTGCAGTGGAAGCACTTCAGATATACTCAGGAAAAGTGTCCTTTTGAAACAAGTCGAAAGCTTCTTTGAATATATTGGTCAATAGGATTCAGAATTGAAGCAGTTATTAACTCAAAAATTCCACATTCTATAAGACGAGGAGTATATATCTAGAAGAGGATTAAAACTGGAGATTAGGTGCTAAATGTGGAATCGATGTTCTGTAAGGTCTAATCTCCAGCAAAGTCTTAAGGGTCATACATTACCAAGGGGTATACCTTATCCGATGTAGATTCAGGCAGTAATTTCCTTACTCATGATATAAGCAACCATTTCGGAGTTTAACTTGCTCTCCCTTGAAACTCTTTTCTCAATCTCTTCAGCGGATTTACCTTCTATTTTCATGTCTTTAATCTTTTCAATTATTGAGGATGAAATGCTGTAGTATTCATTAATATCTTTCCTGTGTCCCCAGACATCCCCTTCAATAAGCTGGACTCTCTGCATCTGAAGGAACATTTCTATGGACTTTGAAACCGTGCGCCTGTATGATTTCGGAAGCTGTATTACCTCAATCTTCGGGCAGGTTTCAACCAATCCAAAGATGTCCTTGTTAGAAGGCCGGAAAGCCAGGTGGACGATACGTTCATTAGGATTGAGTGTAAAGATTTCTTCTCTTGAGCTAACTACTCTGATTCTCATGTTTTTCCCCCACTGTAGGTTGTTTTATGTTTTTTATTGTTTTATGTTTTTTATTGTTTTATGTTTTTACTACAGTAAGAACTACTTATACTTATTATAAATAGTTATCTCATTGCACTAACATTATTTTGATAGTATATTAGTTGATCACTTCTATTAAGTTCCGGAAAATGGCCTAAAAAAACCTAAAATAGAATAAAATCACTTTATACAGATGGTGACCTTATCTTTACTTTGATTTTTGTCATTTTTCTTATTATAATTTTTTTTTAGAACTATTTGAATTATTATTATCATTAACACCGAGAATTCCTCTGCTTTTCAACTTGAAATTTTGAAAATTTTACGACGGACATGAAAGTCACCCATGTGAACAATATTCGTGTCTCGTATCCCTGGACATGGCATATAAAAAAAGAATTGAAAGGCTGATCAAGATCACAGGAAATACTTAAGGAGAGCCATATTCAAAAATCCCTGCAGTAAACATTACACAAATCCCCGCGGAAAACATTATAAAAATGTTCGCAGTAAACCTTAAAGAGAGTTCTATACCTGTTTTCTCCTGGTGCGGGTTTAATCTTCAAACTCCAGTTCATACTCTTCCTGCAGTTCTCTATCAAACAGTTCCTCTTCAACCTTTAACGTATTAACTGCAACTCCAGTTTTTCCTTCAGGTATGCCAAGTTTAATAAGAGTAAACTGCTTCATTTTTTCAATTCGGGTATCTTCTAGGTTTAATTCTGCAGACCTGTTAAATGCTGAAAGTGCTTTATCGTATTCTTCTATGTTGTAATGGAGGACACCCTTGTAATACCAGGTTCTTGAATTATGCCAATTAATTTTGAGTGCATCTTCAATAGCTATAAACGCTTCATCGTGTTTACCCAATCTTGAAAGCATAAACGCCTTTTTTGCAAGAGCTTTCTGGTCATAGGGATCAAGTTCCAGGACGCTGTTAAAGTGCCTTAATGCTTCATCATACATTCCGTTTTTAGAGTAAATGTAGCCTCTTGTAAAAAGAGAATCTGAGTCGTCAGGGACAATTTCCAAAGCCCGGTCAACAGCTTTTAAGGCTTCTTCTGATCTGTGCATTTTAGTAAGGATTGCTCCTTTCTTTGACCAGAGGACTGAATTGAATGGATTTAGCTGTATTAGCCCGTTATACAGGCTGAGCGCGTCTTCATATTTTCTCGTCATTATAAGGATGAAACCTTTATTTGACAGCGCTTTTTCATTATCTGGCTGGATGTTTATTATCTTATCATAGGCTTTTAAAGCCTCTTCAAACCTATTTAGCTTGGAGAGGGCATATCCTTTTCTCAGGAGTATCTCAGGCTTTTTTGGTGTAAGCTGGTACGCTTTTTCAAGGTACTCAAGCCCTTCTTCATATTTATGGAACTTTAAAAGTGCCTTTCCTTTCAAAAAGAGGAGTTCACTATTCGTTGGGTCCAGATCAAGTGCAAGGCCTAAAAGCTCGAAAGCTTCCTGAAATCTCTGGAGTTTCAGGAGGCTGGAAGCTTTAAGGGAAAGAGCACCCACATGGTCCGGTTCAATTTCAAGTGTTTTATTTGCGAGTCCTAATGCCTCTTTATACCTTTCGAGCTGATAGAGCACAAAACTTTTTTTGCATGTGGCTTTCACGTATTCGGGATTAAAATCACAGAGCTCACTAAAAGAAGATAACTGTCTTTTTGATGGAAGGGAATTTATAAAATTAGGAGTAATCCTGAGTACTTCATCAAGTGCATAAAGTGCCTCTTCATATCTTTTGTGTCCTATGAGGAACTCAACTTTAGAACGCCAGCCTTCCGTATTACCAGGTTCTGTTTCAATCAATTCATTAAGGGCCCTTTCCTCTTCAAGGATTTCTTTTTGCTTTTTCGTCCAGGCTTCAAGGAGGGGTCTTGAGTCCGGATGTTCTGAATCAATTGTGAGCACATACTTTATCTGCTCTATTGCTTTCCCGAAATCTCCTGAGTCTGCATATCTCTCAGCTAGCTTTTGCATCTCATTCACTACAGGGTATGCAGAGATCTGGACCGCTATATCTCCCTGCGAGCCTTTTGTGGGCTGAAATATCACCTGGATTTGGGCTCCCCAGTATACATTATTTAAATCAACGTCAGATATCGAACTGTCGATTATTGCACTGACATGGAAAAAATAGGTTTTCCCGTCCTGGCCGATTATAAACCCGTAACCCTGCGGTGCAAGATACTTGAAAATCTGGCCCTGCTTTCGGGGAATTTTACTGCAGAATTCTTCCCTTGCTCGCCCTACTTCATTGTCAGGCTCATTTCCATTGAAAGAATCTATTTCATCGGGGGATGGTTTTAGTTTATTGGAAATAATGGGAAGGTTATTGGGGGTAATCGAAGTATTAGAGGAGTTAATAGAAGAGTTATTAGTCGAAGTATTGGGGGAGTTAATAAAAGAGTTATTAGTTGAAGTATTGGGGGAGTTAATAGAAGAGTTATTAGTCGAAGTATTGGAGGAGTTAATAGAAGAGTTATTGGGGTTAATAATAGGTGGGGAATTAATAGGGGGAGAATACTTAATAGAAGAAGAGCTTTCCACGCGTGAGCCTCTATATTCTTTCAAAAGGCCCGTGAGTTTTCCATAGCCTATAAGCCTTTCATATCCCTTACATGTTTGTTTGGAATAGTTTTTAAAGGCCGATTCGAGCAGGGACGTTACATTTTCCAGGTCAAGTGTTTTGTGTTCCGGGTCCTTTTCTTGCAAGGCCGTTATAAGAGGTTCTGCAGCTTTGTATTTTTTATCCCTTTGAAGGACATAAAGTGCGGATTTTAACAAAAGAGGGAGAGTATCATTAACGTACTCCTCATTTTCCTTTCTGGCAGCTCCCTCTATTCCGGGGTTTTGTCCCGGTAATGAATGAAGGGTATCTCCAAATGTTGAATACTCGAATTCTTTTTCAGTCAGGCTGCAGAAAATGTACCATGCATCAGGATCTTCCATCGGAGGTATCAGGTTAAAGTATACTGCTAAGCCAATATGGGCTTTTTCATAGTCATTAGTTTTAAGGGCAGCATATGCAGTATTATAGATATATTCAGGCAAGGGTTCCCGGGAGAATGCTTCTTCAAAATAACTCTGGGCTTGCCGGAAAGCCTCAAGGTGCACAAGATAGCAACCTGCGTTATAGTGAAAAACACCGAGTTTCTGGTATTTTTCCGCAAATTTCAACAATTCCGAGACCAGAGAAGGTAGTGGAGAATAATTTTTGTTTTTTATGCAGTTCTGGTACTGGCTGTTTATTTTATCCCATTTCTTTTTGTCTTCCTGCAGATGGGTTGAATCGAGGCTGTTTAATGGAAATGACATATTCGGCTCATGAAGAGTCAGCTTTGCAGAGGCCACTTTTGCTTTAAAGTTTCCGAGAGCCTCTTCGATCTGGTATTCAACCGGATTGCAGTCCTCTGCTTCGTTTTCTAATACCTCTTCCCCAGTTTCAGGATTTTGAGGTTGTCCTATTAACTCGTTTGCAGATTCCTTATTCGCAGATTCCGGGCCCATACAGCTTAAAGGGTCTTCTAAACCCTGGTCCGGATATGAGTCCGATAGGATCTCCCAGGCTCCTACCATTTTATAATATATGCCGGCAGTCCCTCTTTTAGTTTTGATTATGGTAAAGTCTTCGCCAAAACCTTCTATTTTTCCCTCCAACACGCTCCCATTAATCAAAGTCAGATTGACTTTATCTCCGATTGATGCTTTATCGGAAAATAAGCTCATCATTGTAAACTCCCCACTTAAGCTATGCTTTCTTTCTAATAATTTTAGTTGATTTTTATATGTTATATACTTTGTTAATTTGCTGTCAGACATGATTTATTAAAAAAGAAGCCCCTCTAAAAGAAAATGACTTTCCCTATCAAGCTCGATTATGGATCATGCAATTCTCTCTCCCGGGAGAGGTGAGCATAACATTTACTGAAAACGCACCAAATTTATTGACAGTGATTTTGCATAGATGTGGAATTGAGCTTACTTTTGAAACAGTGATGGGTACATATAAAAACCAGGCATTGGATCCACATGTAAAATTGGATACACATGTAAACAGAGAAAGGTTTAGAGACGAATGGTTCAAATGAAAAATGGTAGATTGGAAAAACAGTAACGTCAGAATGAAAACGAATCTTAACCGATGACCAATGAATCAAGACTTAACAAAAACCCTTGATTTATACAAATATTGATGACGTTTTTGAAAAAAATGTTTGAATATCTTCCAAAATGCCCATTGGAAAGCTCCTGCTAATCTCTAATGAGGGCGAGTAGAAAATATTATTGATGCAAAACCTCAGAATTAATGTGGTATAAGTTTAATTTAAAATATTTAATTTAAAGGTTAGAAAAAATAAGACATTTCGTTATGAATCAAAAGAACGGGATTACTTATAAAATGGGTATAGCCCGGCACGGATTCGAACCGAGGTTGCAGGATCCAGAGTCCCGCATGATTGACCACTACACTACCGGGCTTCGATGATTTTTCGCTGTGGGGCGTGATTCTTGCGCCTTGAAGCGTATCTTCTAAAGGAAGATCTCCTATATATAACTTTCGACTGAGCGCCTTTGGATTTGTTAAAAGTTTAAGATATTGGGTAGAAAATCAGAATTCTAAAAAGTTTAATTTAAAAAAAGGAATTATTATTCCGGTAAAAAGGGTATTATTCCTTATCGAATCACAGGCTTTCTTCGGACTGGTTGAGGACAGCAGTCCACCACCAGCGGGCCATGTTTATAAGGTCTTTTGAGAACTGGCCGGAAAGCCGGTACTCCTTGTTTTTTATTGAGATTAGCCCGGCTCCCAGGAGTTTATTGCGCATTGCATAAAAAGAGGCACGGCCTATCTGGAGTTCTTCCAGAATGGTCTTCCATTCATCAGTTCGGATAGCATTGCCGGCTGTCTGTCGCTCTTCAACCATTGACAGGAATTTCTGACCCCGTACTGCAGTGGCGTCTTCCTGAAAAATACGCCTCATAAGATTATAGTATGGGTCTCTTGATTGGCCTATACGGGCATTTGCATCCGATCGCACTACGATGGTAGTTGCGGTTCTTGGTGCGTTTTTCACAAGTGACATTTTCTATCAGGCAATTGGGGTTGAAGTGATAAGCTGTTCAGGCTGCGGAATTAGTAGATTTTTTCGTGGAAGAGGCAACTATCTTCATAAGCAGGTCTACGTACTCTTCTCTTAAAAGATAAACCATCGGGGTTTTGTAGGACTCCTTATGTGCTCTCAGAATTCCAAGTTTCGAATGAATGTATCCTACCATGGATGCTACGGTATTTCTTGATACATTGTATCTACTTGAAAGCATTTCATGCAGCTCATCAATAGTTGCTTTCTTTACTCTGATGAAGATACACAGAATAGCCCTTCGATATCCACTGGAATCTACTTCAAGAAATTTCTCTAATCTGGCTTTAATTTTAGCTCGGATGGATACCATAAATTACCACCTTACTGATGTAGTAAACTATGTCAGTTATAGCTCTATATATAGGTTTGTAAATTTATTCGTCATGATGGGAATAGATATTAAAGCTACTGCTCTTCAGGCAATTTTACTTTGCTTCAAGGTCAGTTTTGTGTATAGATATATCCTTTCTCCAATATATCGCTTTTTAGGATCCATTTCCATTATATATTCTTGGAGTTCTATTTAAGTTGTCCTGCACAGAGTCAGGACTTTTATACTTTTGTTTTTAGCTACTTTTTCTGATAAAACTTTTTAGCTACTTATTCTGATAAAACTATTTAATATTTCGATAGCTGAAAAAGCCTTTAAAATTCCTGTTATTAATTTGAATACTCGTATAATATATTTACTCAACAAAATTATTAGATTCTTACGAACATATATATTAAGCTTGTGTTTAATTCCTAAAAATACGCCGAGTTAGTTGATTGATATAATGAAAATCTGGTTTTTCTGTTCGATAAAAATATTTTCCATATTGTCCCAAAGTCTGATAAAATCACAAGAAACAGAATGATGCGACTGTTATAAGGTTTTATTTTTCTTTAATGCGGCATGGAATTTTTTTCTTTATGTAACTTGATTACCTATAAAAAAGAGGTTTAAAAGTATATTGTTGAATAAATGTGCGGCAACTTTAGTTGGAGTTCTAAATGCTGGAAAAAAATAAGAGTATGGGAATAACAAAGGGGACCTTGAACTCACAATTTTTTATCAAAAGAGGGATTAATATTAATAAAGGTTATTACCTTAGACAGAAATCATATGGAAAATTAAGTACCCGGACCTGGATCAGAAAAAATTAACTTTCCGGGACTTCAGGCCTCATTCAGGAGCGGATAATGTGGAATATAGGTATGATCTTAATGAGAAAACTCTTTACATCGAAGAAAACCGAATACCTGCGTATAGCCTGGAAAAAAACGAGATTGGAAATTGCACCAGCTGCGACTCCATGCTCATGAGCCTTAGCTATCATTCTACAGGGGAGAATATCGCAGTCATAACGAAGTGCATTTCATGCGGGGCTTTCTATGCAAATATATATGATTCCGACTGGAACTGGGTAGACGAAACTCAGGTAACGCTTCTTCCTATCCCCATCCCTCTGAGTAACCCTGTGATTGACAGCTGGAAAGAACTTGAGGCCGTCCCCATAAAAAAACTGGAAGCAGTTTTTTCAAAAGGGGAAATTGAAGCCCTTGTTGCACGGGCAAAAGATGAAAACCCGGTCCGTCAGTACCTCTATAGAGCTCGCAAAAAGTATGAACTTTTTGAAGAAATTTTTGATTTAAAGCTGGAGTTATAATTTCGTTACATGAATTTTTCTATTTTTTAGCAAAAATGGGGAATAAATCGACTCCAATACTGGCTTAAATATGCGTACTAATATAAAGTTACCTATAATAAAATCCACTGGTGGATATAATAATCGGTAACAGCAACTTCATTTCAAAAATATAACTAATTAATGTAAGCTTAAACAATGTACTTGCAAAAATGTCCATAAATAAAATACTAAATTATGAGCTTAAACTCTGGATAAAATACTAAATATGAAAATGTGATATTAAAAATTCGTTCGTAATAAAATTAATATGTCAATATGTGACTAACAAGAATTTACTTCTTATGTAACTATTTAATGATTTGTCCAGGTCCACAAGACCCGTACAACAAATAGTGAAAAAATGCCAGATTTAGTTAATTAGTTTATCTGAACGCAGGGCCGGGCAATATATAATGACATTTTATCATTTGTTTGCTTATGTGTATTAACCTCTTTTCAACATGGTTAGTGTGGAGTATTTGGTCTAAATATGTTTATATAAACATATGTCAATAAAACATTAATATATCAGTAAATATATAAATATCACCAGTAAATATCAACTAAATATCTAAAAATAGGTTGATCCGTCTATAAAATCGTTAAACGAGACATTAATTTATCAACTATTTTTTAACTGAAAATTTATCTTTACTATTTAAAACATTTTTCTCCATTACCTATGTGTTTCAGTCCATTTTCAAAGTAATTAGTGTAGAGAATTTGGTTCAAATATCAATATATGCATATAGGCTGATAAAAGATTAATTTATTAATAAATCTATAATTGCCAAGCAATAAATTGATGGCGTATCTAATAACTTTTAGGGAAAGTGACATAATTGGGTAAAAAATGAGTTTTACTCAGAACCGGATTGTGGTTTATCCCCTAAATATGAATTTTAGAACTTATTCAGTCGACAAAAGAACTGGATTCTCTCCCAAATATCTAAATGCCGCCTTTACTGAACAAAACCTATATTTTTTAATATATTTGTATCGCAATAATTACCTATCTGCATATCAGTCCTTTTTATTTTCAGGCCCTCATTTTTGAGCCAGTCTCCATATCCAATGAAAATGTCTCAAATAATTCATTCCTATGTTATATAGGAACAAATTTTGCATTGAGCGTCATTTCCAGGTCAACCTCCAATTTAGCAAAGTCGATCATTACATAAACTATAGGAATAGAGTACTTTTTGCCGACCACCGCATTATTAGATACGAAACAATGGTACTGAAAAATAATTCTGAAAATAAGGATAATTGTACCTATATACTATATGAATAGGATGAGCTGTTGCAGGAGTTCTTTAGAAAACAATGCCTTCAAAAAAAAGACCCATCTCCTCCAACAATGGCCCCATTTTGAGATATTTTCTGGATATCCGATGATCTACTACGTATGTGTTTTTGACATAAGTTGGGCTGTGTAGTCTACCCTAATTGGTTAAAAAAATATATTATAAATATAGTTTAATTTTAAATATTCCGTACAACAAAATCATCACGTGGGCAAGAAAAAATTTAAAAGTTATATAATCGAGTAATAGAAATCACGACTTCACAAACGAAATATCATTTTTAAAATATATGTATATTTTTATGAGTAACTACTAAAAAGGTGCATGCAATTATGTGCTATGTATATACTAATAAATAATGGATATCCAGTGAAGTATCTTTAAATTATATTAGTTACAAAAAGAATGAGTAAATATAGCTAATTAATGAATTAATTCTCTTATTAGTTACTACAGAAAATGCAAACATATGAATATCAGTATTAAATGGTGTAAATATTGTAAGTTACAAATAATTAAAAACACACTTTATGATAGGTATTTGTGGGAGCATTACATCATTTAATAAATTATATGCCCATATGTCAATTGCATACATTCAGATGTAGTAATTTTGTAAAAAAATACCAACTTATAAATATACACTTTAAATTATGCATAATTTCATAAAGAATCATTAATAAAAAACCCCACTGAGATCAGATGTATGTATATGCCAAAATAGATATAATTTATAGCATATAATGTACAATATAAACAATTGTCACGGAAATAGAAATTTATATCGAAAAAAACAGATCCTGTGTTATCTAAGTTTGGGTATATATTACTAATATACTGTATTGAAGTGGATAAATTAGTCACGGCCAATAAATAATGCATATTAATTAATATATTATTTATTACAAATACACTTGAAATGGATATAATATCAACTCATATCTTACCATATAGACAACACATACTATTATTGGGCAATAATCGGATCCACCTTAAGTTTTCTTGGTAAATTATTAGGCTATATTTATAAAATGGTTTTGGATCTCGTCTGTATAGACTATTTGGGATGTATTGCAGGTAAAAAGCATATTATCAAGTATAAAACTAAGTTGTGATATATTTTTACGTTTCTGAATAATAATATGCATGTTTTCCAAATATTGTAATTGTAGTGTAATATAAAAATTATTTATTATAGTAGATAATTCTGGATTATATAATCCCTCTTTACTTACATTACTTCTTACCTGCCTTTAGTCTCTACTTACATCATCTGCCTCAAAAATTTAAATAACTAGTTGGACATATCTATATCGTTATTATATAGGAAATAAAGACTAAACTTATACCTGCATAGTTAATATTATTCTAAACACTTAGAAATCTGGTTTTAAAAAATAACACAGGATTCCCACATGCTTGAAAACGTTGATTTATCCCAGGCAATAACAAACGAAGAATATAAGATAAGTATGAAAACACTTGAGGTTAAACTCGGTGAGCTTCAACGAAGAGCATGGGAGCTGAAAATACCCATTATACTTGTTTTTGAGGGCTGGCATGCATCAGGGATGGGAGAAGATATCAACCGTTTTATCCTGCCTCTGGACCCGCGAGGATTTGATTTCCATACCATGGCCAGGCCCTGTTACGAGAACCGCCTCAAACCTTTCCTTCTGCGGTTCTGGGCGCGAATTCCTGTAAAAGGAAGAATTGGAATCTTTGACCGGAGCTGGTACAGCAGAGCAGTAATCGAGCTTTTCGGAAAAGAAAAAGACGAAATAGCCCTGGAAAAGACCCTGGAAGAAATAACCTATTTTGAGCGCCAGCTTGTGGATGACGGGTACCTGATACTCAAGTTTTTCCTCCACATCAGTGAGAAAGAACAGAAAGAGCGTTTCAAGGAAATCAAAAAAAAAGATATTCCCCTTATTCTTGATGAATATGAAGGAAAAAACGGAAAAGAACTGGATTTTATCGAACAATATGATGAACACCTGCCTGTTGTAGAAAAAATCCTTGAGAAAACAGATGTCCCTAATGCACCATGGACAATAGTCGAGGCGAATGACAGGAACTTTGCAGTCCTGAAAATCATGGTAACAGTAACTCACGCAATCGAGAAATCTATTGAAAAGATCACAAAGATTCCCGGGCAGCAGACAATCAAATATCTTGACATAGTAACTACAAATCTCCCTGTACTTAACGGTTCAGCTCTGGAAAAGGCCGACCTCTCAAAAAACCTTTCTGTGGAAGAATACAGGGAGTCTAAAAAGCTTTACCAGCACAGACTCGAAACCCTCCAGTATGAGCTTTTTAGAAAAAAACGTTCAGTTGTTATAATCTTTGAAGGCTGGGATGCTGCAGGGAAAGGAGGGGACATTCGCCGCCTTGTTGAAGAACTCAACCCCCGGCTTTACAGGGTTGTGCCCGTGGGTTCACCGAATGATACTGAAAAAGCCCACCATTACCTCTGGCGTTTCTGTGACGCAATCCCAATGGCAGGACATATAACTATTTTTGACCGAAGCTGGTACGGGCGTGTCCTCGTAGAAAGAGTGGAAGAGTTCTGTACGGAAGAAGAATGGAGAAGAGCCTACAGGGAAATCAATGAGTTTGAAAAAATCCTTGCCGATTCAGGAGCAATTATCTTCAAATTCTGGCTTCAGATAGATAAAGAAACCCAGCTCGAGCGTTTTGAAAGCAGGCTAAATGACCCGGAAAAACGCTGGAAAATTACAGAAGACGACTGGAGAAACCGGAACAGATGGGACGATTATAAAGTTGCAGCCGAGGAGATGTTCCAGAAAACGAGTACCACAGGTGCCCCATGGATAATTATCGAATCCAGGGACAAGCGTTATTCAAGGGCAAAAGTCCTGAAAACCGTAGCTGAAACCCTTGAAGAAGAATTGAAGAAGGCTTAATAAATCAAAAATTGAAAAGGAGTAAAAACTCAAATGGAGTTAAAAGATTTGAGACAGATTCAAAAATGGAAAAGAGTTATCAAAAAAGAGATGAAGAATTGAATATATAACCCAAAAAGTCAGAGAGTTATTTAAAATTCAGAAGACTTTCAGTACATTCAACAGACTCAGGAAGTTTTCTGGAGCATTTTTCACACTTTTCGGAACCTTTCTCAAGCTCATCGGAACCTTTTTCAGCGTTATTAGAGCCTTTTTCAAGCTCATTTAGTTCCATCCTGTGCCTGCGCAGAGCCACATCAATACTTTTTTTCAGGTCCTTTTCATCAAAGGGTTTTACAATATACCCCAGGGGTCCCGTCTTCCAGGCACATTCCACTATTTTGCTGTCAGAACAGGCAGTCAGGTAAACCACAGGCACATCAAAGCGTGCTTTGATCTCTTTTGCAGCTTCTATCCCGTTCATGTCCCCTTTTAGCATTATGTCCATCAACACAAGATCAGGAAAAGTGCTTTCGGCTTTATTTATAGCATCCTCTCCGGATGAAGCAACGCCTGCCAGTGTATACCCCAAGCTCTTTAACATCCGTTTTATTCCCATTGCGACAATATGTTCATCTTCGACAATCAGAATTTTTCCTTCTGACATTCGTTACACCTTCGTTTTGTACTTCAGCTCCGGAATTATTTTTAACTCCCCTATTACCCTGTTGAAGTTGTTGATTTCATAATTAATATCATTTTAATCTTTATGTCAACTGAATTCAAATCTTACCTTCTCCTTCAGAAAAGGCATGCTTAAGGGCTTTTGACGCAGGCTCATTGATGATAGTCAATATCAATCCCCGGGCAATCTCCCGGATTACCATTATTCCATCTATCCAGAGGACTTAATTCCCGTAAAAACCACGTGGTCAAACAAAGACTCAACCCGATAGTTTCCCTTATGCGAAGTCTCTATATAAATGAAGCTATATAGCCTCCACTATACGGTACTGGCAGAAGAGAAGAGATAATTTAAAGGCTTTATCCTGTGCCGAAAAGAAAGGTTATAGCAAGGGGCATGCGATATTTTAACGCCATTATAAATTTTAACCTTAAAATTTTTCCCCCCATGAAAATCTTCATTTTATCTTTGTCTCCTTCATTTATCTTCATCTATCCGTTTCTACAGTGATCATTTAGCAGGATAAAGGAAACAACCAGAAACAGAAACAACCAGAAACGGAAACAACCAGAAATGGAAACAACCAGAAATGGAAACAACCAGAAACGGAAACAACCAGAATTAGAAGGGGGTTTGTGGAGTAAAAAGCTCTCGCGAACAGATGAATAAAAGGTTCACAGGTCTGAAAAGTTGAATCAGGGTTGAAGAGCTGAACTCAAGAATAATCGTGCTGAAAAGTTTATAAAAGATTACCTTTCTCTACCTGCCTATCTTTCCCCTTCAATTCTCCTCAAGGTCTTCTTTTTCATTCCTGTGCCTGTGCAGGGCTATTTCTATATTGCTGTGCAGGTCTTTTTCGTCAAAAGGTTTTACGATATAGCCGGAGGGTCCGGTCTTTTTAACCCGCTCGAGAATATTGCTGTCGGAATAAGCAGTAAGGAAAACCACAGGCACATCAAAGCGTGCTTTGATCTCCTTTGCAGCTTCCACGCCGTCAAGTTCTCCTTTCAGCATTATGTCCATCAACACCAGGTCAGGAAAAGTGCTCTCAGCTTTGCTTATAGCGTCCTCTCCGGATGAAGCGACACCTGTAACCGTATATCCCAGGCCCTTCAACATGCGTTTAATTCCCATCGCAACGATGTGTTCATCTTCTACTATCAGAATTCGTCCTTCTGCCATTCTTTACACCCCTGGTTTGTACTTCAGATCCTGAAAGGTAATTATAAATCCGGTTCCTCTGCTGGTGTCAAGTTCTATGCTCCCGTTAATCTGGTCTACAAGTGCAGTCACCAGCTGAAGCCCGAGGGAATCCGTATTTCTGAAATCAAGGCCTTCAGGGAACCCTTTGCCATCATCTCTGACAATAAGGGTCAGCCTATCCTCTACGTTATTTATCCCCTGTGTGTTGCTAATGCCAGTACAATCGGGTTTCTCGCACTTAGCCACTTGATCTTCTGCATTTTTATAATTTTCTCTATAAGAAGGTGAATCTCTTCTGTTCCTGTGCAACTGGATGTAGATTTCTCCGTCCTCTCCTTCCGAAAAGGCATGTTTAAGGGCGTTTGAAACAAGTTCGTTGATAATAATGCCCAGGGGAACTGCAGTATCCATTCCGAGGAAAACGTTATCAACATCAAGTCTTAGACTGAGTTTTCCGCTCCCCACTGAATAGGATTGGAAGAGATAATTGGAAAGATTCTGAATGTAATCTGCAAAGTCCACACTTACCATATCTTCAGACTGGTAGAGTTTTTCATGAACAAGTGCCATTGACTTCACCCTGTGCTGACTCTCTTTGAAGGCATCCATTACCTTCCTATCTGAGAAGTTTCCGGATTCCAGGTAGAGCAGGGTTGAGATTACCTGAAGGTTATTTTTTATCCTGTGATGAATTTCTTTTTTATGGATTTCTTCGATCTGTAACAGGACCTCTTCAGCTTTTTTATGTTCGGTTATGTCAAGGATGATACCCTGAAGGTGGATCTCATCTTTCTCGTCCCTCTGAATAAAAGTCCTCTCATCCACCCAGCGGACTTCCCCGGACCTGGTAAAGATCCGGTACTCCGAGGTATAGACATCACAGCCGGACTCCACATTCCGGGCAAGCTCTTCGTGCATATTTTCGAGGTCTTCCGGGTGGACGATATCTTCGTAGAATACCTTCTTTGAGGTAAAATCCGTTACTTCATACCCTAACCGCGTAATGTTTTCCGAGACAAATTTTGCAGGCCAGCCGGATTCATATTTCCATAAAAAGACTATTACCGGACTATTGTTGATGACTCGTTCCATTTCCTCTTTAAGCTTATTGGAACGTTCCAGTTCCATTGCGTAGTCCAGCAGGGCTTTTTCTGCTGCCTTGCGCTGCGCTGTAACAAGATCAAGAGCCCTGCGGGTCTCTTCAATCCCATCCGTAAGGAACTTAAAGTCCCCATGCCCATGCACAAGGATCTCTCGCTTGAAATCATTGTGCTGGAAAGCAGTCAGAACAGCATTTGAATCATCAATGATCCTGTTGAGGGTTTCGGAAAACTTATCAAGGGTATCCCCAAGATCCCTGAACTCTCCCTGTACATCTACATTGACCCGTTCCTTCAACTCCCCTTTTGCAAGGGCGTTGGTTACCCTTATGGTTTCCCGGACAGGCACAATCACGGCCCTAAGAATTTCGTTCAGACCGCTTGGAATTTCCCGGAAATCAATTTCCACATCGGTATTTGCCCTTACATCGAGCTTCCCTTTAACCGCGTCCTGCGCAATGTTCCTGAAATCATCAACAATTTCATCGATAGGTTTTGTGATGGACCGTGCAATCATGTAAGCCAGAGCCGCCATAAAAATTATCGAGATTGCAGAGATGATAAGAAGCCGGTCCCTCAGATCAGCAACCCCGGCAAGCATTTCTTCTTTAGGGACTACCAGCACAAATGCAGATTCTCCTGTTTCAACAGGTTCGTAAAACATAATAACGGTCTTGCCTGTGGTCGGGTCCTTAACTTCAATGTGCCCTCCTATCCCCTGCCGAATATCATCTGAGGCATTTTTAATCTCTTTTGAATCAAAATCAGAAAAGCTCTTTTTTCCGATCCAATCTTTCCGCGTGGGATGAGAAAGGAAAACACCGGTGTTGCTTACCATGAAAGCATATCCCGTATCAAAAGTCCGGATATTGCTTGCGACCTCGTCCACATATTCAAGCGGGACATCCACACCAGCAATCCCTGCAAACTCTCCGTCTTTAAAAATAGGAGAGTCGTAACTCATCATGAATATTCCTTCGTAAAAGTAGGGTTCGGTCAGAATATCCTTACCAGTAGCTTTTGGTAGCTGGTAGTAGTCAGAAGAATCATAATGAACAAGGGGTTCAATCACCAGAGGGCCTTCAATCTTGTTGCAGTACGGGACAAACCTGCCGGTTGCATCGTGTCCGGAGGTATTAACATAGTCTAGATCCCTGCCGTCAAAGGCGTTCGGCTCATAACCCAGGTAGACGCCGATTAAACTGGGGTTCCCTTCAAGGACATTTTCAAGGATACCTATTGCCTCTTCCCTGTCAGAAGCTTCATACTCAGCCATTGTAAGCGCAAGGGTTCGTGCAACAGCCTGATTGGCCTTCATATGGGCATCGAACTGGTTTGCATAGTTGTCTGCCATCTCAATGGATTTATCATAAGCAAGCTTTTCTTCCTGAGAAGTTACTGTCCCGATGATGACTGCCATGGATACGGCAAGAACGAGAAAAACTCCGACAACAATAAGAATAACCAGCTTTGGCTTTAAGGGGACGTCTTTGAACCTCATAGTACCAGGCTCCCGTAAATAAGAGCTTTTGGGGAAAGACTCAGCATGGACCGTCAACTACCGTTTTTAAAAAACCGAGGACATTAAAAGTCTGTTACTTCCCGGGCGGATTTTCTGTAATGCATGAAAAGCTCTCTGCCCCAGCGAAGTGCACTTGCATCGAAGCTCATCACCTTTCGGTGGTCATATTTTCCCTGCATGTTGAAAAGGCAGAGATACATGAAACGATCCGTGACGGCAATGGTGGGAATATTGAGACTTTCTTCACAGACCACTACAATTGTATTTTTGGAATCAAGAAAGGACCTGAGATCGTCGGGAGAGTCATTTTTGAGCCTCTCATACACGGATTCCGTTAGCACGAGTTCCACTTCAACTTCACTCATTGCAAGCTTCGAATATAGAGAAGGATACAGAGGGTGATAATAGGAAAGAGAACTCAGGATGCACCTGGATTTCGCAAGATTTTCCGTAAATTCCCTGGGGAGGTCAAAGAGATGGTTCAGGTCAGGCTCAATCACCATACATTCTCCAAGCTCACCGAGGCGCATGAAAAGGTCATGGGGTATGACGCTAGTATCCCGACTTGCCCAGTATTCCTTATTTTCTTCGAGGACCTCAAGGGTATTCAGGAGAGGAAGCATATTCCCGACCACAAGTTTTCCTATCTCCGAAAGCTCGTAGGTGCCCCCTTTCTGGAGAATCAACTCCTGCTTTTTCAGGATCTTGATTTGAGGCATCATAGCTTTAGAATTCACATTAAGAGAAGTCTTTATTTGCTCGATGTCCCGGGGTCCTTCCATAAGTAAAAGGAGGAGGTTTTTTCTTTTTTCAGAAAGCCAGATAGTATCGCATAAAGAGGAGCTCATTGCTACCCCCTAATATAAATAAACTTTTATTAATATGTTATGTTTTGGTTATCTCTAATTAATCGGGAGATATTATTCCAGAATATCCGAAGATGACACCTTCATGGACTTTTCCCCCTCACCATATACGGCTGCGGTTGGCATTCCAGCAAGGCAAAAAACGATAGAAAAACATAAATCAGTTATGGACCCTGGACAAAAGCCAGATATAGTAACTCACTGCAGTATTTTATATCTAAAGTTTAGATTTTGGGTTAATTTTCCATATCTGACCTGAAAATATACTTTTTTAAGTAAGGAGAATTTCAAGCCGCTCAAAAAATTTAACCGCATCAAAAAATCCTATGCCAAAGGAATATCCTTTTCACTCTCTCTTTTACCTGAAAGTTTTGAAAGAACCCCATAGATTGGGCTATATATTATCGGAGTTATAGAATAAATCACACACTGGGAAACTGATCAAACCTTCCGGAATAGACAACTTGTCTTGAGTAAATTCCCGGTATAATAAAAGAGAAGGTTTGAAAACCATATTAAAAATGGTACAAAAATGGATTAAGTATAGCATAGGAAAATTGTTGCATCCTCGAAATGAAATTAAAATGAATCTCAGGAAAGAACGAAAGGTTTCCGGGCTGCATGTGGGAATGTAATCCGGCACTTACGGGACAAACTGAGAACAAAGAGAAAGAGAACAGTTAGATTGCCTGAGGTGTGCAGGCAGCTTTCTTAGCTTCTCTTGAACCCTAGCAAATGCATTACAACATTTACCTGAGGACTGTGGTCATGGGATTTAAGGCCATATTCCTCGGGTACCTCCAAATAATACCTGCTCTTTTTAAGTGATTTACCTGTTTTATTTCAAATGATTGGCCTGCTCTTTTTAAGTGATTTACCTGCTTTATTTCAAGTGATTGAAACTTTTAACGGCATTAAAAAATCACATGAAATTGGTAATGTCCTGAGATCCTTTCCCGAACCCACGGCATTTGAAGGAACTTCACAGGTTGGGCTATATATCATCAATTATATAATAAGAATATGTCAGGAAAAGCAAAAAAAGGTTCATCCTGGCATGATTTGAGACTCAAAATAAGGGATAATTTTGAGAAACAAACATAAGATGTAAAACCAGATACATCAAAAAGAAACTCAATGGGATATGAGTTTGGGAACTCATCGAAGAAAAGGAAATTTGTCAGGATATGAGAGAAAAACAAGAAAATGCCAGTTAAAATAACTTCTCATAAAGGAACCCCAACCTGAGAGAAAATCGAATTAACAAATATGAGAAAGGAAAACCAATTAGTAAACAGCTAATGATCGAAAAGACCTCAAGATCTCAAGTAAGGATTTTGTGATGTTATGGACATGATCCTGAATGGCAAATTGAGATAATGGCAAATTGAGGGTCATTCGGAAACAAGAGGAGTCAGGCAAATTTATGACCTGATACATAGGCTGTTGAATATCTCCTTTACTCCACCCCTGAAACAAAGTGAAAATAGTGAAATGAACTGGCACATAAATCACTGTAATTATATCTCATTCCCTGCAGATTTTACCTTTTACTTCCTTTAATTTTACTTCCTTTTAATTTTATTTCCCTTTAATTTTACTTCCTTTTAATTTTACTTCCCTTTAATTTTACTTCCCTTTAATTTTACTTCCTTTTAATTTTACTTCCTTTTAATTTTACTTCCATCATCCTGATATACTTCAACAATCCTGCTTATTTTGAGAGCAGTTTCTGCCAGATTAGTCACTGCAACTCGATCAATAGCAGCAGTCATAATTTTTGCTTGTATTTCAATTCCCGAAATCTGATCCTGAATTCGGTTCCCCTACTTGTGTTAAGTTCAATGCTTCCCTCAATCTGGTCCACAAGTGTGACCACAAGCTGCATGCCCAGGGAGTCAGTTTCTCTGAAATCTATTTCTTCAGGGAAGCCTTTGCCGTTATCCCTGACAATGAGTGAAAAATACTCCCCGGAGATTCCTGTTTTGCGTTCTTTCCCGGTGCCTGCATGTTCAGCCTTTATGCCGACCTTTCCTTTATCCTCTTTTTTGAGACAGACGCAGATCTTCCCGCTTTCTCCTTCCGAAAAGGCATGTTTAAGGGCGTTTGAAACAAGTTCGTTGATAATAATGCCCAAGGGAACTGCAGTATCCATTCCGAGGAAAACATTATCAACATCGAGTTTCAGGCTGATATTTCTGTCACCCACGGAATATGCTCCGAAAAGGTAGTTTGCAAGGTTCTGGATGTAGTCTGCAAAGTCTACACTTACCATATCTTCTGACTGATAGAGTTTTTCATGGACAAGAGCCATCGACTTAATCCTGTGCTGGCTGTTCCTGAAAGCCTCGATTACCTTTTCATCATTGAAATTTCCGGATTCCAGGTAAAGCAGGGTTGAAATTACCTGAAGGTTGTTCTTGATCCTGTGGTGAATCTCTTTTTTGCGGATTTCTTCCATCTGCAAAAGGGCATCTTCAGCTTTTTTATGTTCGGTTATGTCAAGGATGATACCCTGAAGGTGGATTTCATCTTTCTCGTCCCTCTGGATAAAAGTTCTTTCATCCACCCAGCGGACTTCCCCGGACCTGGTAAAGATCCGGTACTCCGAGGTATAGACATCACAGCCGGACTCCACGTTCAGGGCAAGCTCTTTGTGCATCTTTTCAAGGTCTTCCGGATAGACAATGTCCGCATAAAGAATCCTGTTAGAGGTAAAATCCTCTACATCATATCCAAGCAAGGTAATGTTTTCCGATACAAACTCTATTGGCCAGCCTTCTTCGTACTTCCACAAAAAGACAATTACAGGGCTGGTGTTGATTATTCGTTCCATTTCTTCTTTTAACCTGTTTGAGTGCTCTAGCTTTCTTGCATACTCAATTAAGGCTTTTTCAGCCTCCCTGCGCTGGGTTGTAACCCTGTCAAGGACCAGGCGGGTCTCTTCAATCCCATCGGTCAGGAGTTTGAAGTCTCCCTGCCCATGTATCCGGATAGAGCGCTTGAAGTCATTGTGTTGAAAAGCTGTAAGCACGGCGGTCGAGTCGTCAATAATCATATTAAGGGTTTCGGAAAACTTATCCAGCGTGTCCTCAAGTTCCCGGAACTCCCCCTGCACGTCCACATTGACCCTTTCCTTCAACTCCCCCTGTGCAAGGGCATTGGTTACCCGCATGGTTTCCCGGATAGGGATAACCACAGAATTGATGATTTCATTCAAGCCACGGGGAATTTCCCGAAAATCAATTTCCACATGGGTATTTGCCCTTACATCGAGCTTCCCTTTTACAGCGTCTTCAGCAATATTCTTGAAGTCATCAACAATTCTGTTAATTGGCTTTGTTACGGATCTCGCAATCATATAAGCCAGAGCAGCCATGAACAGAATTGAGATTGCAGAGATGATAAGAAGCCGGTCTCTTAGATCGGTAACTCCGGCAAGCATTTCTTCTTTCGGGACAACCAGTACGAAAGCAAAGTCTCCGGTCTCAACAGGTTCGTAAAACATAATAACGGTTTTTCCGGTTGTAGGATCTATTGTTTCAATATGGCCACTGACCCCGTTTTTTATATTAAAGGAGGCTGTTTTGAGTTCTTCCTCTCCTAAATTATAAAGATTCTTTTTTCCGATCCAGTCCTTATGGGTCGGGTGGGACAGAAGAATTCCCTCGTTGCTGACCATAAAAGCGTATCCGGTATCAAAAGTCCGGACCTCACTTACCACTTCATCCACATATTCAAGGGAAACGTCCACTCCCCCTACCCCGATAAATTCCCCATTCTTAATGATAGGAGAAACGTAACTCACCATGAAGACCCCTTCATAAAAATAGGGCTCAGTGAGCAGATCTTTTTTCGTATCTTTTGGAAGCTGGTAATAATCCGAATCATCATAATGAAGAAGAGGTGCAACTGCAACAGTCCCGTTCATTTTATTCCAGTAAGGGACAAACCTGCCAGTTTCATCATGGGCAGGAGCATTTACATACTCAGCGTCTTTCCCGTCAAAGGCATCAGGCTCAAAAGCTACATAGGTCCCGAGGAGAAGAGGATTGTCCAGGAGCAGGTTTTCCAGAATAAGAAGAGCTTCGTCCCGGTCTGCAGTTTCGTAACTTGTCATGACAGTGGAAATCGTCCTTGCAATGGCAAGGTTGGCTTTCATGTCTGCGTCAAACTGATTTGCATAATTGGAAGCCATTTCAACTGACTGCTGGTAGGCCAGCTTTTCTTCCTGCGTTGTAACCGTGGAAATAATCACAGCTGTGGAAGCCGTAAGGATTAGAAAAACCCCGAGCACGGTATAGAGTATCATCTTTGTTTTCAACGGGGTATCACTGAGCATTATTAACCCTCACTATGGTCCCTTTCTTTTTTAGCTGTCGAACAGGTGAAAGAAAGCAACTTTCCACGCCTTCTGATCTGGAGAAAACCAGTCCTTTAACCCTATGTAATTCTGCAGAAGAATTCGTTCAAAGAGTGTTATTTACATGCTTTTGAAAATGTTCTTCCCTGGACGTCCCCTATAGTCAGAAGAATTTATGGACCTGAGGATAAATCAGGTACAATAGGGTTTTTAACGATTAATTTTATGGGCACTTTAAACATTTAAATACTCCTATAAAGACCCAGTTCCAGAATCCAGTGATGAACGTAAAATTAAAAATCACTGGATTTTGTAATTGGTTACAATCTTCGTGATAACACTTCTGGGTTGAAGTCTTTAGATGTTGAATATTATTTTTGATTGAAAAAAAGAAGGAGTGCAGAATATGTTTCTGCATCCCCATTTGAAACTTATGTTGTGGCTTCACCCGAGACAGGGGTTTCTTTTTCCACCCTTACCGGGTTCTCGTTCTGGGAATAGAACCAGAGTGGGATATAGAGGGTAAGAACCACGAAACCGACTATGGTGGAAGTCCAGCCCACCTCAAGGCTATTGAGATAAATCACCCCTATCAGACAGAGGGGCAGGTTAAAGAGCCCGAAAATCATAGCAACGTACTTCCAGCCCCCTGGAGCTTTGAAAGGTCTCTCAAGCTTTGAGAACCGGGGGTCGAGTTTTGCTTTCACGTACGCAAAGAGACTGATTCCGTTAGCACAGACGTATCCGATTGCAGATGCCGCCAGGATGGCTGCGGGAGTTCCAAGGCAAATGAACCCCATGTTGAAGAGAGCTATGACGATCATCGCATTAACAGGGGTTCCATGAACATTCATCTTTCCGAAAAACTTTGGAAGATTTCCTTCATCAGCCATGGAATACATCGCCCTTGAAGCTCCAAGGAAGGCGGTCTGGATGATCATTACCATTGCCGCTATCAGCATGAGAATGGTAAGAGACCCACCTACGGGTCCAAGAGTCATCTGAGCCATCGGGAGCATTGGCGAGAAAGGTTCTTCCAGGATCCCTTCTATTCCAAGAGTTCCTGTACAGGCTGCCTGAACAAGGATAAAGGTCACCAGGCAAATTGCGCCGCAGATAAAGAGGGCTTTGGGAACGTCGGACTTCGGGTTTTTGTATTCGGGCCCGTAGATTGCTGCAGTTTCCCAGGCACATGCACTCCATTGAGCCATTGCAAAAAGCCCTAGCAGGATCAGGATGTGCGGAATGTCCCAGCTCCAATCTGTGGGGAGCCAGGCACTGGTGATGTTGCTCATTTCAAACTGCCCGGTTACGAAAGGTGCAAGGGAAATGATGATAAGCGGGGCAAGAGAAAGCACGGCAAGGATGTACCCGAGGGTCGCTCCGCCGGCAAGCCCGCGATAATTAACTATCATAAGGAATACATACACAACTGCCCCGGAGGCAAGGTAAAGAGCAAGGTCAGGAACGCCGGCAAAGGCAGGGACCAGACCTTTAAGGTAGCTTCCGATAAGGATTGCAAAGATAGCAAGCACGGGGTTCCAGGCAAACCAGTAACTCCAGGCGCTGAACCCTCCTAGAAGTTTACCCTGGTCGTATCTCTTGTTTCCCTGATTTGTACCGAACACACTCTGGGCGTATCCCGGCAGTCCTGAAGCTTTCGGGAACATTGTTGCAAGTTCTCCGTAGGCAAAGTTCTGCATGAAACCCTGGAAAACGGAAAGGATCCAGACGATGATTGCAAAAGCCCAGACATAGCTTGCAAAGTAGCCGATAGACGGAAGAATCAGCACAGGAACACCAAGGGCGATTGCAAGCCCCTGTTTCCAGTCAATTGTCCGCTGAAGCCCCCCTGATTCACTTTTTTCGTCACTCATGTTTCAACACACGCTCCGTTAATTGTTTATTGGCATAGCCTGACGATTCGCACAGCTCTTGCAGCATAAATAAGCCTGCAAAACCTGCAAGCAAAAGAAGCGGGAAGATATTCAGGAACCAGGCCAGGAGGCTGCACCTGCGTTTTTCCGCCTGTAGCAGCAACCTGTAAAAAGTTTCGCCCTGTTTCCGGAATGATTCCGGAGGAATATGGTCCCTGAAACCTGCTATAAACCTGCTATAAACCCACTATTTATGTTTATGGCAATTTTTTGTGCAAATTCGGTTACTATTCGGTATGTTTATCTGATCTGTCTTCTGAAGAGTTCACAGGAGTTTATCTTGACGTCAAGCAGCTTCTCGATATTCATTTTTGCAGCAATTCCCTTTGCAGCTCCTGGCACGGAGGTGATCACACCAATATCGAGTTCTTCACGCAGTTCTCTCATTACATGTTCGTCCGAGAGGTCCATTGTGTCAACGTTAAGCTTCTTTGCCACGTACTCTTTTGCCTCTCCGACCCGCATGTTCTTTGAGAACTCCATCCTTGCAACGAGGTCTCCGGCTGCTCTTATTCCGGTCATCCCGGAAGCCATTATGTGGGAAATCGGCATACCCAACGGGTCGCCGACCCCGATCTATATGCCGTCTACGCCGGCAATTTCGACCATTGCCTTGCTTGCCCTTGTAACGGCATCTACCGGAGGAGTCTCAAGCATCGGAATTCCGCCGACACCCATACC
>NZ_JJQY01000064.1:0-55730 GCF_000979295.1 Methanosarcina sp. 1.H.T.1A.1
ACCCCTCTCTATTCGTCGGCAGCGTCAGATGTGTATAAGAGACAGCTACAACAGATGTCTGTCCCTCAGGGGTGAGGGCGAGAGCTCCTATCGTGCTTGCTGCGGGACCCGAAAAAATAGTTTCCACCGGGAACTCTACGGATTTTTCAATTGGCAGAGTCCCTCCATCAGCTTTTAGGATGTATACGGGAGCCCTGATGTCCCGTTCCTCAAGGGCTTTTTTGATCTCTGCAACGAACTCCTGGTAACGTTCCCCTGTTGCAGAGGCCAGCATGGAGGTTGCGATTCTTCTCGGGAAATTCAGTTTTCCCGAAACCTTATGCCCGAGTCCTACCTGGCAGTCCGGATACATTTCCCTGAGGATTTCTTCTATCCGGAGTTCATGGGAAGGATTCCTCTGTCCGAATTTGCTTACCACGGCAGCTCTAAAATAACCCTGTTCCCGGATTCGATTCACCGTTTCCCGGACCTCAGCTTCGTCAAGGGGCTGGATTTCCCTTCCCCTGAAGTCCATAGCTCCTTTAAGGTAGAAACTGTCTGGAAAAACATAACTTGAAGGGTTAACACCCGGACCCGGAATAAGCAGCAGAGCCACACGGTCAGTTTTGCCCTCGGCAATAAGATTTGTTATTACGGTTGTACTGAAAACCACCCTTTCGAGCTGTTCCGGAGGAACTCCTCTGCTGACCTCATCAAGAGCATTGAGCAGAGACTTCAGAAGATTCCCTCGCTCGGTGGAAACCTTGGCTGTACTGTATACTTCTCCGTTCCGGATAAGCACCGCATCTGTGGTGGTGCCCCCTACATCAATTCCTATAAGCATTCACAATTCGCCTATCCTCACCTGAATGAATTTATCAGTCGCCTTTTTTTATGTATTTTATAGCTGGATTTAATTTCTCCAGTTTCAAATGATTTCTATATAGAAATAAGTGTGTGCTTTTTTTCGATACAGTGCAGGTCTATACAGTATCTCCTCCAGAAGTAATCCCGAGCCCGTACAGTCCATACCTATTCGGGCTGATACCCGGGTCACAAGCTTGATATTCCGGGCTCGAAACACTGACACAGCTAATAATTTAGTTTTTGTCTGCAATGCACAGGTGGACTTAAGCGGTGCGCGGCCTGCAAAGAAAATAATGACTGTCTATACGACCGCCTATAATACTATTAAAAAACCTGATATTATGTAAAATACATCATGAGCTAAGAGATACTTCCTTTAAACCCCGGAACCCGTTTTTCGAACGACACGGTATGGCGAATAAGGTTGTACGCAGAATTGTTTTCAGCTCTTTCCCGGAAGCCCCTTATCATCGAACCTGATAGTAAATTTTGTCTCATCTCCTTTCTCAAGTTCAATAGTGCCATCGATCTGTTCAACCAGAGCATTCACAAGTTGCAAACCAAGGGTCTCGGGGGTTTTAAAATCGATATTTTCGGGAAAACGTCCCCCATTATCCGAATAAACCAGTGTAAAACCGGGGTACATCCCTGAATCTGTTATAGCGGTGTCTCTGTCGGATATCGGGGTGTCTCTGTGGGGTTCACTGCCAGGCCCCGGGGCTTCAGATTGTCTGCAAAGTGAAATCCTTATCTCCCCTTCAGCACCTTTCGGAAACGCATATTTCAGGGAATTAGAGAAAAGTTCATTGATTATTATCCCGAGGGGAATTGCGGTGTCGATCCCGAGGAATATATGGCCTATATCAAGGAAAAGCCGGACTTTCTCGTTTCCGACCCTGTAAGAGTAAAGAAGTTCAGAGGTTAGTTTCCTGAGATAGGCTGCAAAATCTATGCTCGTAGTGTCCTCGGATTTATGAAGCTCCTCATGGATTATGGACATGGAGATAACACGATTTTCACTTTCTCTGAAGGCTTCAATAACATCTTTATCTTTGAACTTATCAGCCTGGAGGCTGAGCAGGGATGAAACTACCTGAAGGTTATTCTTGATCCTATGGTGAATTTCCCTCATACCGATAGCTTCGGCTTTTGCAAGGGTTTCCTCGGCTTTTTTCTTAAGAGTAATATCATAAGCATAGCCCTGGATAAATTCGGTTTCTCCTGAGGCGGCACAGATGTTATGGATCAACTCATGAACCCACTTTACAGTTTCATCTTTCCGCCTGAGCCTGTACTCATGTTCCATAATGGAGTTCGGGGAAGAATTCATTTTTTCCCGGCTTATACTGAGTAGTGACCTGTCTTCCGAATCAATGAGATCAGACAAATTTATTCTGCCGGAGATGAAGTCTTCTTCTGTGTACCCGGTTATTTCCTCAATAACCCCTTCCAGAAAGAGAGGGGCAAAATCCCTGTCCAGCTTAAATGAGATCCCTTTAAAGTTCTGTAAGAATGAGCGGTAGAGTTCTTCGCTTTCCTTCAGTTTTTCCGAGGAAAGTTTGATTTCAGTAATGTCTTTCATCACTCCAAGGGCTTTGCATACGCAGCCTTCTTCATCCCTCAGATAGACGCCTTTGTTTTCCACGAAAAAATAGCTTCCATCTTTCCGCCGGAACCTGAATTCTTCATTGAACTTTTCTCCTGTGTTCCAGCACTTTTTAAATTCCTGCTTCACTCTTCTGCGGTCTTCGGGATGAATGTGATCAAGCCAGTCATAGTAAGTAAAATCCTGCATCTCGCTGTAGCTGTAGCCCGTAAGTTCCGTGACTGCCCCTGCCCATTCAACATGTCCGTTTTGCAGGTCAAATTCGTATATCAGTTGCCCTGTCTGTTCAGTAGCTAAACGATATCTTTCTTCACTCTTTAACAGGTTCTCTTCAGTAAGTTTGCGCCCGGTTATATCGAGCATTACTCCTACAAGCCCTTCCACAGTCCCATTAAGGCTCCTGTATACGGCTTTATTGAAAAGGAACTGTCGGATTATCCCGTCAGAGCACATGACTCCGGACTCATAAACCTGGCTTCCCCCTCTCTGGAGCAACTGCCTATCTACTCTTTTGAAAACATTCCCAAGTTCAGGTGGAATCGCATCGGAAAGTTTATCTATAGAGCATCCTGTTACTTTTTCCTTTGAGCTTCCAAGAATCATTCTCGCAAAGAGTTCGTTGCAGCCGCGGTAGATCCCTTCTCTGTCTTTATAAAATACGGGAGCAGGAATCGTATCAAGCAGAATTTCAAGAAAATGGATCTTATCCTGAAGGGTACTCTCTACCTCATTTCGTTCAAAGGTTAACGAGATCAGGGATGCAACGCCATTCAAAAAAGAAGTATCTTCTTTTGTAAATTTCTCTTTCTTTGTGCTGTGAATTATCAGCACTCCATAGGGCTTTTCAACACTTCCGAGCAGGACACTTATTCCACTAGTTATTTCCTGATACCCTTTGAGCCCCATTCCGTCAATGGAACCCTTTCTGTTTAATTCATCTATCCGGATAGGTTTTTTTGAAAGCACTGTGTACCCGGCAAGCGAAGCTGCATCTCTTTTAATAACCTTACCTATATCTTCGATCTTCCATCCGATTCCTGTTTCAAACAGAAAGTTTCCATCAGGCAAAAGTTTCAAAATTTTGCAATATTCTACGTCAAGCGTAGCAGCGATCAAAGTTAAGGATTCGTCCAGCAGGGTCCGGATATCCGGGGTTTTGAGAGCCAGTTCGGCAACCTGGAAAAGGACTTCATGATGCCTATCTATAAGAGATAGTTTTAAAGATAGTTTTTTTTCGGCTTGTTTAGAAAAAGTGGTATCCGATGCGTAGAGAATAGCAGATTTCCCGTCAGAAGAAGGTGTGAAAGTGGCTGAATATGTTTTTTCGCCTGCTTCAAGTTCCAGGTATTCGGACTTTTTCATAAGAGCTGCTTTCCGCACAGTTTTCCGGATTTTTGCGGGAACTTTTTCTCCGATCCCGCTTTCCCATGCTTCAAGTAATGATTTTCCTGCTTCATTAGCATAGAGAATTACGCCTTCTTTTTCTATCCTCAGGACAGGGCTGGGGCTGTTTAAAAGAAATTCTTCCATCCAGTTTTCTTCTGCTTCACTTTTTCTGTCAGTAAAATTTATGCTATCACCCCCAGCATTTAAGTTCCTGCCTTTCTTTTTCTTAGTTTTTCCCCGGATTTTGAGTTTACTTACCCAGAGCTCCAGGTTTCCTGAATTCTTTTTTATGAAAATCCTATCCGGCAGTCACAGATATTATAAAGTAAGTGACATATTAATTTTTGGAAATTAGTTTAAAAAAAGTAAATGAGTGGGGGTATGGAGTGATATTATTCACAGCTTTGCAGCTGAACATGAATATATATAAAAAGCCTGTTATTAAGGGTATGTAGTACTGGCAGGCACCTGCAACGGATCTCTGGAATACGTTTGGGAATACGCTGGCAGCTGCGTGAAAAAATAAATCTAATTTCGCTTTTTGTAAATGAGGGTATCTTTTATGGAAGACTTTAACCAGCTCAAAAGGAAACTTGACGATATGAGTGTTATGGAACTTTACGGGTATATAAAAGAAAAATATCCTGAAAACGAGGACCTTGCACTCGGGTCCAAAAAGATAGTAATCAGGAAAGTCCTGAACTTTGAAAGAAACCTGCTGAATGCACTGGAAGAGGCCGGCCAGTAAGGTTTACACTTTCATAGTTACACATAGTCACATTTTTTTAAATTTTTCCCTGGAAGCTCCTCATCTGGGGCATTTCCAGGAACGATTCCATTTCAGGAGTGAGCTTGAGGCCTGCAGAACAGGTACATAAGTGCTGTTTTACGTCATCAAGAAGTTTAGAACCGGAACTCACAGGTATCCCCTTTAATATAAGGGGTTTCGGGAATTTATAGTCCTCCCAGTAAAAATCAAGACTTCCCAGAATGAAAAAGATGAATTGTCAGATCTCAAAATTGTCAGGTACCGGGGTTTCCCCCAATCTTAAATCTCAAAGTTAACCATTAAAAACACGGAAATCAGGAACTTGAAAAATGTGGTGTTCCCGGGTTAATTGGTTAGTATTATTCCGAAATGACCTTAAATTGCATCTCTCTTTCTTTCCACGCGCCACGCTCCGCTTGAGCCCGCTTGCGTACAGTAGATAAAAACAAAAGCATTAGGCCGGCTGGAAACCTGATACCAAATATCAATCGTTTAGTATCAACCGTGTAGCCAGGGATGACATATAAATATAGGAAATTTGAAAAACAGAGTCCTCGTTTATAATTTAGGGTTCGATTTAAGATTGGGATTTATCCAAAAAAGAGTGAATGTATACTTAAAAGTGCTAATTTACTTAATTTTTGCCACTTGCCAGAGAGTAGTTCTTTACTGATTAGCCCTTAATTGCTCCTAAAAAATATACCAGGAGACGAAGTTCGAAAGATGTACTGAGGGGAACGGTTTCGGATGCTTGTAGCAGAGTCGGAAAAATGCGTTTTTAAATACGACAGGCGCTTGTTTGATATAGAAAAGCAGTTGAATATTCTGCGCTATCTCAACCCTGTGAATGCCAGAAAGGAAAAAGAGAAGTTCCTCAGGGCATACGCTGGAGGCGAAACTTACAATCCTGTATTCGAGTACGAAAGCTGTGGGCCGGAAGTAGGGGATTTTTGCAGGGATCTTAAAAAAATCAGGGAAAAACTTGAGCGCTGTAAAGGTTCTGTTTTTGCTCCTTTCTACATCAAAAAAATCAATTACCTCCTTCGCTTTCATGACCTTCTGATTCACAGGGACTCCCCGGATTTCGGGAACGAGCTTTCGGCCTTTTACGGACTCCCCTCCGGACCCCTTCTCCTGGAGGCTCAGAAAAACCTGGAGCGTTTAAAGAATGAGCAGGTGGAGAAAAACCTGAGCCCTGGAGATGTCAGAGGTGTTTTTGAAACGGAGTTAAAGCGCTTAGGGCTGGAATGGGAAGTCAGGCCTGCAGATGGGGGAGGAGTGAAAATGGCAGTAAATGCGGCCTGCAGTGAAATCCACATCGATTTTTCGTCCCATTTTTCAAAAGCCGGAATCAAAGGATACCTCTGCCATGAAATAGGGACGCACGTCTTTCGGGCAGAAAACGGGAAATTCCAGCCTCTGATGCTTTTCCGCTCGGGTTTTCCGGGTTATATGGAAACCGAAGAGGGGCTTGCGGCCTACAATGAATCGAAAAATGGACTTCTGGTGCCGGAAAACCTTAAAAAATACAGCGCAAGGGTTGTGGCTGCTGCGATATGTAATGAAGCTTCGTTTTCAGAGATTGTGGATGAACTTACAGGCTATTTCTCCCCCGAAGAGGCTTTTACCTTTGCCCTCAGAGTCAAAAGAGGACTTCACGATACCTCCCTGCCCGGAGGTTACACCAAAGATTGTGTTTACCTGAGCGGTTTTCGAAAAGTAAGTGCCTTTTTACAAAAACAGCCCTCTGAACAGGAGGCTTTAAAGGTCCTTTACTGTGGGAAGATAGGGCTCCAGCACTTCGAAATGGCAAGGGACCTGCTGGCAGAAGGATTTCTCAAACAGCCGCGCTACCTGCCTGAGGCAAATCCGTCTTTCTCTAATTTTCGGTGATCTATAGTTAAGTGGGAGAAATTATTCAGGGAAATCTGACTGGTATTCTTCAGTATTTCCTGCCCCGCACTCCAGTATAAAGCCAGCACCTCTAACCGGCACTTTCTGCATCTTCTCACACTTCAAATGCTGATTTCTTCAAAAGAGTGTCTTTACAAATGTCCCGAAAGCTTTCATGAGCCTCAAAGAGTTTCCTGAAAACATCAGCTTCCTCATAAGGACAGAGGGGTGGTCCATATCCCCGTACTCCGTGATTGTATTCAGAATCGAAGGGGTATTTAACGAGCCTATGAGTTCGTTCAACTGATTGTCTTTCAGCTTTCCCATGTAGTCATGGATTTTCATGCCTATTTCGAGTTCTTTTGCCAGGCCCTTTCGCCAGAGCAGGTCGTATTCGGAAAGCCTGCGTGCAGAGGTGTCTCCTTCAAGGGCGGCCTCAGCTGCAATTTTTCCGGCAATTTTTGCTGCAAAAGCTCCCGTATAGACTCCGCCTCCTGACGTGGGTTTAGTCTGCCCTGCAGCATCGCCTGCGAGCAGGACACCGTCAGAAGATGTTTTTTCCAGGGGGCCTATTGGAATCCCCCCAACCACAAAGTCAAGCATGCCTCCTGAGTACCTTTCTTTTATGTGTGGGTTTGAGCAAAGGAGTTTTTCAAGATAGGAAAGCGGGGAATTCTCGCCAGGCCCGCTTTTGCAGGCAAGCCCTGGCTCAAGTGCAAGCCCGATTCTTGAGACCTTTTCGTCAAGGGGCACGGTCCAGGCAAAGAAACCGGGGGCTGAAGAGCCTGGAAACAGCTCAACAAAATCGCTGTCATCCGAAGCATAGGGAGCTTCGATCTGAATTCCGGGAAGTATGCGCGCAGGTTTTCCAAGGCCCGCATAACTGGCTATGCGGCTTTTTACCCCGTCTGCCCCGATAACTACGGACGTGGATATGGTTTCAGGCTTTCCGTTCCTGAGTACTTTGAGCTTTACAGGAGAGCTCTTTTTGGTTCCATTTTCTTTTGTCCCGGTTCCGGCTTCAGAGCTCTCTTTTTCAAATCCTATAGCCCTTGTTTTCAGGGAGAGCTCAACACCTTCTTCTACAGCCATTACTGCAAGGGCGCGGTCAAAGTTTTTCCGGGAGACAACATACGCCTTTGTCTGCTTTCCATCAATCGGCAGGTACTGTCCATCGGGAGCATGCACAAAAGCCCCGCGCACGGAATTGAACACAAATTCGTCCGAAGGCCTGAGTCCGCACTCTTCAACGGCTCTTGTGCTCAGAAGCCCTGTACATCCGACAGGAGACCCTATTGAGGAGTGCTCTTCGAGCAGAAGGACCTTTGCCCCATTCATTGCCGCATAGCGGGCGGCAGTGGAGCCCACAGGACCAGCTCCCACCACAACAACATCATATTTCATACAGTATCACATTCGAATAACAAGCTTACCTTTTGCGGAAAGCTTTAATGCCTTCCAGGGAAACTTTAATGCCTTCTCAGGAAGTTTAATATATTCTTGATTCATATTATCAGTTAAAATAACAATATAAATATAAGATTTAAGTTATACTTTGTGTTATACTTTAAGGGTTTTTGAAAGTATTAGAAAGTATTATCGTGTTTTCTTTTATAGGATCTTTCCCTTCTCTCAAAGCATTGATACTTTCTCTCAAAATATTGATATATCGATAAACGCATCCTTGCTGAAAACTGAACGATAAGATACTTAACCATTTCTTCGAACCACCGGTCAGGGCTTCCATGCATCAGAAAAAAGAAAAATACCAGACTTCCAGCTCACAAAAACAAAAACGAAACAGTTCGGACAGAAAGGGACCTCAAACCCATGAAAAAAGAGCAGAAAACAGGTCCCGGGATTTTAATGAAAAATCCTCTGCCAGAAAGAGCTCTGGCTCTGAAAGGCATCCGGATCCGGCTCTTTCAAAGAAAAAATCCTCTCCTCGTTTTGAATATGAAGATGACTACATTTTCTGGTGCAGGAAGTGCAACCTGCCACTCATAGGGGAAGAGTGCGGGATCTGTGGCGGCAAAGGTGATACACTCCATCTTTCCCAGCCGGCAGATGTCAGGTTCTGTTCCCCCTATGAGAGGGAAGTCCTGGCAGAGCAGCTAATTTCAGCCTTCGGCTGCGATCCTCTGGGAGACCGATTTGTTCTCCTTAACAAAATTCCCGGAGAAGACAAAACTGATGAGGTTATCGTAGACGGTTTTATTTTCGGAGTGCTCCGTTTCGAACTTTCGGAAATGGACTACAGCTTTGAGCCTTCTCTTCAGGGAGCAAAAATCCTCCTCAAGTCTGCTGAAGGCAGAAAAGTCGAGCTTAAGAAAACAAACCGACACCTTAATGGAAAAAACGTGGCATCGGGGCTTATAGAGTCGTTTGCCAGCAACATAAAAGCAGGGGATTTTGTCCTTGTGACTGCAGGCAGCCTTAGCGGATATGGAATTTCTTACATTAACGGCGCGGATTTCGCAGGCATGGAGAGCCTGTCAAAGCCCGAAGCTCAATCCGGGACCGTAATTCAACCTGAAGTCAGAGCCCAATCTGAGTCCGAATACTCATCCGAAACCAAATCCCCCTCTGAAGCCGAATCCCCCTCTGAAGCCGAATCCCCCTCTGAAGCCGAATCCTCGTCCGAAACCGGAACAAAAGTTATCAGGGTCAGAAAGGTTGACAGCAGCGAGGCATTCCTGCATCCCGAGATTCCGGATTTAGGGGCATGCATAGAAGCTAACAAAAAACACCTGCAGGTCCTGGGGAAAAATGCCATCAACACCATCCGCGGGATTATTTCCAGAAATGAGTATCGTGCTCTGCCTGTGTATGTGTCCTTCAGCGGGGGGAAAGACAGTCTCGTGGTACTGGACCTGGCAAAGTCTGCCCTCAAGCAGAGGGAGTTTAAGGCTTTTTTCCTGAACACGGGGATCGAATTCCCTGAAACTGTGGAGTTTGCACGGGATTTATGCCGCGAAATGAAAGTCCCTCTTGAAGAAATGAGTTCAGGCTCCGCTTTCTGGGAGCAGGTAGAAAAGTTCGGGCCTCCTGCAAAGGATTTCCGCTGGTGCTGCAAGGTCTGCAAACTGGCTTCGGCAGGAGACCTGGAAGCAGGAAAAGGAGCCTGTTCCCTTTCAGGAAAGGAGGCTGCAAATGCAGTTGCCTATCTGACAATAGATGGCAAGCGAAAGCATGAATCCTTCTCCAGGGCAAGGATTGCGGCGAGTGAGACAAACCCCTTCGTCCCGGCGCAGCTCAATATCTTCCCTATAAGGGACTGGCGGGCTCTTGAAGTCTGGCTATATATCCACTGGAGAGGGCTTTCATACAACCCCCTTTACGACCAGGGATTTGAGAGGGTTGGGTGCTGGCTCTGCCCATCTGCCCTTGCTGCCGAATATTCCAGGGTAAAAGAACTGCATCCTGAGATGCACGCCAGGTGGAACGCCTTCCTGCTTGAGTGGGCAAAAAAGCACGGGCTTTCGGAAAAGTTCGTAGAGCATGGGTTCTGGCGCTGGAAGGAGCTGCCTCCGAAAATGCTAAGGCTGGCAGAGGAACTTGGAATCTCTGTCCTTGCGGAAGAAAAAGCTGAAGACTTTGAAATTGAGGTGGTGGGAGGAATTTCCCCCTGCAAAGCAGGAGGCTTTTCTGTCGAGGCAGGAGTCCGGGGCATCAGGGAAAAAGAAGCTGCGGATTTCATCAATGTGCTTGGAAATACTGTTTATGCAGAAGAACTGGGCATGCTGCTGGTCAAAACCGGAACCGGGACCGTGAAGTTTTTTTCGAATGGAAACCTGCTCGTAAGCTCGGAAACAAAGGAAAAAGCTGTCTGCCTCTTTAAAGAGGCTGCAAAACAGTTTGTCAGGCTTTCCCGCTGTACAGGATGCGGTATATGTGAAAAAGCCTGTCCTGTCGGAGCGGTTTCGATAAAAGAAGGAAAGCCTCATGTAAGTGAAACCTGTATAAGGTGTGGAAAATGCATGGAGTCCTGCGTGGTAACCAGGTATTTTGACAAACTTGTTCCCGGTCTGGATGAAAAACTAAAAGTTTGAACGGTAAAAAATGAATCTTAAAAAATGAATCTTAAAAAATGAATCTTAAAAAATGAATCTTAAAAAATGAATCTTAAAAAATGAATCTTAAAAAATGAGTATAAATACTATGATTGTCAGCAGTTAATCGGGAAGTTTCATTCCGGGCAACTGAACTGGCATCTTTTATCTGTTCTGTCCCACGCCCGGCACGGCTTAAACCCACCGGTTTTGAGCAAATTAGAACGCAATCTTCAACCATGCTGGAAAAATCAGGTATCAAAAATCAACCTTTTGTCATCGGGTAACCAGTACTTTGGATAATCAAAAACCTGAATTTGGATAATCAAAAACCTGAATGATCAAAACTCGAATCCTGAGGTCTGAATTTGCTGTTCTGTTCATAATCCGATGATATTTTTAAATAGTTTCTAATTATATTTTCATATTAAACCTGTAATCTTACCAGGCCCTTTCAGGTCACACATTTTCGAAACATCCCGATAATAACTGATTACCCTGTTATTTACCTGACCGAGTTCCCCCTGAACTGACAGAATTTTATACTAATGACGCCAATGATGTTTATATCAAACTTTGAGCTTAACAATGTTTTACATCCGGACTCATTTAATACATTTGTTTCCGGTTCATGAATTTGATTATATTTACCTTTATTTAATTGATTGAATGATTATCATCTATTTATCATAATGGAACTGAAGAATGCGATTAAATTACCCACCCGACGGAGTCAGCCAGCTCATTGCCAGCCGCTGGAAAATAGGAATAGCCATTGCATTAGCTGTGCTTTTATTCTTCGCTTTCCTGATCCTGCTGCCCCTGGCAGACGGAATAGTGCTCGGGATAGTCTTTGCATATATTGCCCGGCCTATCCAGGTGAAATTTGGAAAGTATAGAAAAGTAGGGGCTTTGATAGCCAGCCTTTTCATTTTCATCCCTATAGTATTCATTGTAGGAGCCGGAGTTGTTGAGATCCTTAACCAGGTCTCCTGGATTATTGAACACCAGACTTCAGTCATGGGCGGAATTTTAGACTTCATAAATGCTCTGGAAATTCCGGAAACATATGTTGAAAGGATAAATACTGCTATCTGGAACCTCTTTACCTCCCTGCTCCCTGCAGTCGGCAGCATAGGGCTAATCTCATATGCCCAGAGTATCGGTCTCTTTATTATTAATTTCATAATTTCGATATTCTTCTGTTATTTTCTGCTTGCCGATGGGGACAGGCTTTACTGTGCCTTTCTTGGCGTGATACCAGAAGATTACCAGGACATTGTAAACCGCTATGCAGCTCATCTGGACCTTATCCTGAAAGGAGTTTTCATAGGCAATGCTTATGCTGCCCTCATAGTAAGCGTGACTTCAGTTTTCGTTTTTTACGCTTTCGGATTTACCCATGTGCTGGCACTTGCAACCCTTATCTTCATAGCATCGGTTATACCTCTTTTTGCCGGGTATATGGTGCTTGTACCCCTGGCTTTAATACGTTATTTTGAACAGGGATTTGAAAGTGCATTTCTTTTTTTTGTGGTTTCTTCCCTTCTAATTTATGGCCCTCCCGAACTGATCCTCAGGCCTTTCCTGACCGGCATGAAGTCAAAGATCCATCCGATGCTGCTCATGCTCGCCTTCTTAGGAGGGGCTTTTGTGGGAGGGGTTGCAGGTTTTTTTGCAGCCCCTATTCTTCTGGGAGCACTCGTTGCAGCTTACAGAGTTTATCAGGAACAGATTCATCCTGAAATGGCAGCACAGGCTGACCTCTACCTCAAGAATCTGACAAAATCCTGCCAGGACTGATTGATAAAAATAGATTTCAATGAGGAGAAAGGGATTGCTTTATATCATTGCAGGATGTTAGGACTGTCATATATTCTTCTTAACTTCCTTTAATCAAGATCTACTGACGGGTACAGACCTCAAACAGTCCAGAAATCAGGTCCTGGTATTAAGTTGTAATACTAAGTCATAAAATACTGTTTGAGCCTCTGTTTGATCCAGAACAAAAGCCAATTAGGAACACATATTCGGCTTAGAAAACACAGGTGATAGAATGCAGTTATTGCTCATTCACTCTGACTATATTGAATACCAAACCAAAAAACAAACTCCAGTTGCTGAAAAAATAGAAGAGTCCTTAAAGTCAGGCAGACTTGAGGAAGCCCTCACCGCTTTTACGGCTGTGGAAAGCGTGGATGAAGCCAATCCAGAAGAGGCCATAGAAAAAGCTGTATCTGAAATCGAAAAGGTTGCAGCTCAGGTCAAAACCGACCGCATAATGCTTTATCCATATGCCCACCTGAGCTCTGACCTTTCCTCTCCGAAAGTTGCAGTAGAGGTCTTAAAAGGCATTGAGAAAGCCCTCTCAGGAAAATATGAGGTCAAACGTGCTCCTTTTGGATGGTACAAAGCCTTTACTGTAAGCTGTAAGGGACACCCCCTCTCCGAACTTTCCAGGAGCATCCGTCCCGAGGGGACAGCAAAAGCAGTATGCAAAACTGTGGCAGTCGAGGAAAAAGAAGAGGTAGTTTCCGAAGCCCTGAAAGCCGAAGGTACTGCCAAGTCCTACTGGCGCATCCTGACTCCGGACGGGGAACTCCATGAAATCGAGGGCTTTGACCTCACTCCTCATCCAAAACTCCAGAAGTTTGTGAATTATGAAATGTCCAAAAGCAGGGCGGTTGAGCGTGCTCCTCCCCATGTTGAACTCATGCGGAGGCTTGAGCTTGCAGACTACGAGCCAGGGTCAGACTCCGGAAACATGCGCTATTACCCCAAGGGAAGGTTTGTTAAGTCCCTCCTTGAAAACTACGTGCTTGATGTCGCAACCGAGTTCGGGGCAATGGAAGTCGAAACTCCCCTGATGTACGACATGAACCACCCGACTCTCAAGAAGTACCTTGACAGGTTCCCTGCAAGGCAGTATTCTATTGAGTCTGACAAGCGGCAGATGTTCCTGCGTTTTGCAGCCTGCTTCGGGCAATTCCTGATGAACCACGACATGACGATCTCCTACAAAAACCTGCCATTAAGGATGATCGAAATGACCCGCTACAGTTTCAGAAAGGAACAGCGTGGAGAGCTCGTGGGCCTGAGAAGACTTAGGGCTTTTACTATGCCTGATATGCACACTCTCTGTGAGGATATGAGCCAGGCTGTAAACCAGTTCAAGCAGCAGTATGACCTCTGCATCGACGTGCTTGAAAATGTGGGAATCCATATTGATGATTATGAAGTTGCCATCCGTTTCACCAGGGACTTCTATGAGTCTAATAAAGACCTGGTAGTCAGCATGGCAAAGACCGTCAACAAGCCCGTGCTTGTTGAGATGTGGGATACCCGTTTCTTCTACTTCGTGCTCAAGTTCGAGTTTAATTTCGTAGATGCCCTTGACAAGGCAAGCGCCCTTTCCACTGTCCAGATCGATGTGGAAAATGCCGAAAGGTACGATATCTCTTATGCGAGCGCAGACGGCAAACTGGAGAGACCGACCGTTCTCCACTGCTCTCCAAGCGGAGCAATCGAACGCTGTATCTATGCTCTCCTTGAAAAAGCTGCAATGGAAACAGAAGAAGGAAAAGTCCCGATGCTGCCTTTATGGCTTTCTCCCACCCAGGTAAGGGTTGTGCCGGTTTCCGAAAAACACCTCGCTTTTGCCGAAGAGCTTTCAAAGAAACTGGACTGCAGGGTTGATGTTGATGACCGCGACCTGTCCATAGGAAAGAAGGTAAGGGAAGCGGGCAGGGAATGGGTGCCATACGTTGTGGTTATTGGAGATAAAGAACTGGAGGAGGGCACGATTAACGTAACCGTCCGGGCCGAGTCCGAACAGGATAAGCCTAAAAAAGTTCAGATGACTCCGGAAGAACTGAATACCCGCATAAAAGAAGAAACTGCTGGCAAGCCCTACAGGAAGCTGCCTCTTGCAAAGTATCTTTCTGCAAGACCAAAGTTCTTCTAAACTCTTTCAAATTTCCTTTTCCGGAAGATATCAAAGGACAGAGAACCTCTGCAAAGAGCCTTTTCCTTTGACTTTTCCGTACATAAATTGTTGCAGTTCAGGAGTTCTGCAGAATAATATTTCCAAAGTTCATGTGTTATCATGTTCTTTAGAATTCCTTATAATTAAAATTCCACAACTTTATATACAACTTTATATTATAGTAATTCTTATACTGCCGTAATTCTTATATCGCCGTAGTTCTTATTACTGAAAAGGTATTCCTTTTAACTAAAAGCCGTTCAAACATGCTCTTTTCGATTTCGGAACGAAAGGAGATGACCCAGGTTTTCTGGACTGAAGTTTTTTATCCGTAATTTTGCAGTCAGGGGAGTTAATTCTTAGAATATTTCCAGTTGCATGCACTGTTTCCTGTGCATGGAGCATGCAGTTTCCCGGAAAACTTTTTGAAAGGTAGCTTTCTGATATTATCAAATATAAAAAAATTCACAAAGTCAAATTTTATAGAGTGAAAAGCGTGAGGACAGCGTACTGATGACAATTTCAAATGAAGCCTCAGCCGGCATGGAAACCGTCGAGCTCGAGCCCTTGAGGGAAGATAAGAAGAAAATCTTTGAGGATATTCTGGAATATTTTGAAACCCATCAGAGAGGCTATATCAAAGTTCCCACTGGCTGGGGCAAGACCTTTCTTTCAAAACATATAATGAAAAAATATTACGAGGAAGGAAAACTTGTACTTTTCCTTATTTCGAAAAACAACCCTCTCCTGAGTCAGACATACTACGACAGGAAAAAAAACAGGCCCCTCTTTCCCAATAGTGCGCTCCTCTCTTCCGAACAAAAGGTCGCTAGAAAAGAGATTGCAGAAGCCCTTAGAAAATCCGGGCAGGAAAAAGGTGAAGGCTTTGTGCTCTTTGCCTCACTGCAGACAGTACTAGGAAAACAGGCCTCCGAAATCAAAGAACTTCTTCTCGAATATACCGACCTTGCAATCGTGGATGAGATCCACAACTTCATAAACAACAGGGGAAACGACTTTCTCAATGAGTTTGGAGAACGGACTAAAATCCTGGGGATGACTGCAACTCCTTTCCAGGGTGTGGTCGGAAATGTAAAATTCGTGGATGAGATTGCCGGGGATATGAGGGAGGTCTATGCAAAGACTCTTCCTGAGTGTATCCTTGATGACGAACTTGCACCCCTTAAGTACACGATTGCTGAAAGTTCGGAGGATATATTTGAGATCTTTGACTTTGAGAAAGGGCTGGATGAACTTGACAGGCAGGACCTTTACCTTGACTGCAGCACTGTTGACAAATTGAGAAAAGTTATCCGTAGAACCCAGCTCGCAAAAGATGTGTACGATTCGCTGGTAAAGCAGAGGAATGCAAAGACCCTTGTCTTCTGCGCCCCCGTCCGGAAGCGTGTCTATGGAGCCGGGGAGGACGGAGAGGAAATCAACGCTTTTCATGCAAAACTCACTGCCTCGGTTTTCAACGGGGAAATCTCTGCCCCGGAGCTGGAAAAGGATTCTGATCCGGTATTGCCTCTTGATTTTGAGAATTATACTCCTGAAGGGGAGTTCACAGATGCTGCTTTTATGACTTCTGAATTGCCCAAGGAAGAACAGAGTGCTCTTCTTGCAGCTTTCAGGGAAGCAGGAAAGCCGCCCTATGTCCTTTGCACGGTCGGTATGCTGATCGAAGGCTTTGATTTTCCGGGGCTTGAAACCCTTATCCTTCTGCGGCCAACCCTGAGCATGCGGCTCTTTGAACAGCAGGTCGGAAGGGTTACAAGGCTTTCTCCGGTTTCCGGGAAGTATAGAGGAAACATCTTTGAAATCGCGGACAGCATCGACTCCCTCTATCAGCATTTTGGAGAAGGGGTTTTCAACGGGGAAAAGGTTGACCAGGTACAGATGCTCCAGCCTGAAATCCGCCTCGAAGAGCTTTTCTCCGAAGGAGATGCAGCCCGGGCAATTGAGGAAGGAAAAATCGAAATCAGCAAGGTAGACTTCAGCAACTTCAGGAAAGGAAAGGGAAAAGGAAAGGGAAAAGGAAAGGATGTGCAGGCAGGAGAGGTCCCTGTCAGGCTTCCCCCAACCGCCCTGAGGGCAAAATATTTCTCGCGCCTTCTTGCCATCACAGAGGAAAAGGATATCGGAGCCTTTGAACGGGAAAAGCGGGAACTTATGCGGGGCGCCTTAAGGTTCAGGGTCAGGGAACTCAGAGACGCAGAAGAGCTCGCGAACCTTTCCGGCCAGATAAACAAGCTCAAGAGAGAAGCCTACGAAGACCGCAGGTTAGGGGATGTTTCAAGGCAGCATAAGCCCAAGGTCTTCGGGGAAGTTGAATGGCTCCTTAAACTCCAGGCCTTAAATTCCCTGAAGTACCACGGCGAGCGCATTTCGATGCCCGAGAAAAATAGAATTCTAAAGACCCTGGGATTTGATCCTGATATCAGGAAGATAGACAGCTACAGGCTCAAGTGCCTGAAACTTGGTTCTGCCCAGAAGAACATTCCAGACCTTGTCAAAGTTCTCGGGTTCGTAAGCCGCCTATCATCTTCTGAAACCTACCAGTTCCTCGATAAAAAGAAGAAAGAACAGTGGAAGAGAGAATTCCTGCCTTCGGTTTACTGGGGCTTCTGCTTTATTGACGATTCTCCGGAACTCAGGGAGCTTTTCGAGTCCACGGAATGGGACAGGCGGGTCAAGAATATAATCAGGCAAAAATGATCTGATAGTTTCTGACCGCTGATGATTTCTGACCACTGATGGTTTCTTATCAATCGATTGAAATTATTCAGAACATCCGCGGCAGGAATCTTTTTTCTCTTCTGTGCCTTGCTGGACAGAAATCGGCTCGCCAGTTAGATAATACTAAAACGTATTTGGCTCCGGAAACTGCGTTTCAATACACATGGAATATAAGCGCCTCCGCCAGCTTGTCTGGCGGCCCTTCACAAAAAGCAGAAGGAAGAAGAACGAAGTAAAAGAGAGGAAAACAGGAAGATGAAGCTTGAAAAGTAATAAAAAGCGATAAAAGCAGAAATGGATTATTGTTTGCTAATTTTCTTCATTTAATAGGAATATTGTTTGCTGATTTTCTTCTTTTTCGTCTTTTTGAGACAGGCCGCTCTCCTCCGTTGAGCGTGACAAGAATGGTTTATTATAGTGAATAAGGTTGAATTGGCTAAGAAAGCATACTCTATGGAGATTTTGCACAAATATACGAAGAGTTATGTCTAAAAATACTGTTCTTTATCCTTTTTAGTGGAGATAACTGTAAATTACGGCATTAATGAAAAAAAGGAAACTACAAGCCTTCTCGGAATAATGAAACAAAGAAGGGGGCTATATAAGTATGGAAATTTGTATTGTAAAGCATGACTTCTTTTCTTAATATTCCATGTGAAACAGGAAATAAACAAGCACATGAGTGCTTAATTCCCTGGTATATAATTGGAATAACTGCAATCATCTGTGCAACAACTCTGGTTTTAATCGCTTTTCTTGGACCCATTGGTCAGGGAATAATACAGTATAGAACCTCTCAATCTGGCATATGGCAGATCTCTGGACAGGACCTTGCAAATTTGGTACTGATCACGCCTATACTGTTAATCGGTGGGATTCTATGCCTGGCCAGAAGGGCCGGCTCGAAATACCTGCTGATACTTACACCGATAACATTAATGTATACAGGGCTTTCCATCGGGATTGGCCAGGAATGGAGCAATCCTGCTTACAGCGGCAATGTTGAGGACTACTGGTGGCTCTTCGGAATCCTTTTAGTAGGTGGGCTCATCCTTCTTTTAGGCAGCCTGTCTATGTTTACCGAAGCAGATGCTCCTTACTTCAAACCTAAAGGTCTGCGAATCTATGTGGTTCTGATGACCGTATTCTTCCTGCTCTTTGCAGCGATGTGGATATCTCAAATCCAGCAAATTATAAGTACTGGAGACCTTCCCGATGGATCATACAAAGCGGCTCCAACCGCCTTCTGGACCATCAGGTATCTTGACCTTGGAATAAGTATTCCATTAGGTTTTCTAGCTCTATTCCTGATGCTTTCAAAACCAAAAAAGGCATATTCTTTATTGCTACTATTCTTTGGTTTCTTCATTACTCTCGGAACCGCTGTGGACATGATGGCCATAATTCAATTCTTGAACGGGGATACGGAAGCGGCCAAAGGAGGACTTGTAATATTCCCGATACTTACAGCTTTCTCTTATGGAGGCCTCTTCTATCTTGTTAAAGATAAAATTCGTTTAGGTGTCAAGTTCAGATAATCGGAACAGACTATTATCGAGATAGCCTCTATTGCGATTGTATAGAATAGAGAAAAAAGATTCAACCACGTAAGTCCTGTACTTTTGATATCCATATAATATTTTTTTTATTATTTTCACCTGTTTTTTTACTGTTCTTTTTTACTGTTCTTTTTTACTGTTCTTTTTTTACTGGTGTTTAACATATTCAAAGTTCCACATCGGAATTCCTTTTACCTCTCCCTTTTCTAGGTGTTCCAGCTCATGAGCTGCGCTATATGCCGGGGTGCCTTTCAGTAGTATGTGTTTTTTCTTCAGCTCCTTGACTCTTATATCCCTGAGGTCCGGATTCACCTCTGCAAGTATCACCCTTTTAGCCTGCAGAGTTATACAGTATGGCCTTTCAACCAGTTCTCTTTCTTCTCTTTCCCCGCACTTTTCCAGCCTGCGGACGACTCCTTCTTCCTTTATGATTTCGGGATCGATAAAGAGGTATATCTTTTCCAGAGTATAGCCAGTCTTGCTCTCTTCATTGTAATAAGTGATCACATCCTTTACTGCAATGCTTTTTGTGTCTTCGGAGGCATAACTCCATGAACCTCCTGATTTTAGCGAAAGCAGAAAAGGAAGAAATAGCTCTTCTTGAATTTCAAAACTGGAAATTATACTTTTTTCCTGGGCTGAAAACCTGAAGATCGCCCGAATTTCTTCAGCATCCATATTCATGTCCCCTTCTTAAGAGTTTGAATATCGAAGCCTATTTAAGTTTTCTTTTCAAAAAAGCAAATTTGAAATTTTTGGTGGGCCCTTCCAGCCCGGGGAAAACCAAAAATCTGAAATAAATATCACAAAGTTTGTGAATTTTTTGTAAATATTTTTTGCGAGCATAACTTGGATGCAGTTCTATAATCTTTTATACGAACAATTTGATAAAGCGGAAAGCAAATATATGCAATTTATTACTCCCTTTTCCTTATACAAATGACTGCTCCGAACACCGCTGCAAGCATCCAGAAAGAGCTCATGAAAGGAATTCTTTTTGATTGAATAGTAGAACCGACTCCTTCTTGCTTACCTGCTGTTTCTTTATTTGCTGTTTCTTTATTTGCTGTTTCTTTATTATCTGATACTTCGGTATCATTTGTGTTATTATCGGTTTGATTTATTGTACTCAACAATTCTTCCAGAGTAACAGTTTCATCAGGGGTTATAGCTTTCCCATCGTTGGTTAATGTATATTTACCGCGATAAAAATCTGTAACTATGAAGTGTTCAGGGCCAATATCCTTAGTACTGGGGCTTTCATCTTTTCTCAGATAGACCAAAACCTTTTCACCAGCGTTGAAGCTTGGATCGGCGTCTGTAGTCATGCTAAAATCCCCAACCGTCCCCCCGGTGACTCTTACAATAAGCTCTCTGGACGATAACGGGTTTTTCAGGTATTCATCAACACTTATGACGATGTCAGTGTAAATGATGTCGTCAGGATATTCAAGTTTATGAAGTAATTTCTTCGGCTTTTTTCCGTCTATGGTATTCCACCTGGGTGGAAGTATTTCTTTAACTGTACCTATTACAATAGTATCGGATTTGTCTCTTAATTCTTCATGGGTGTATGGTATGAAGTCTATACATATGTCAATACCAATGGCTTCATTACTATTATTTTCGAGTTCAGTATTATCGTTTGAAGGATTGGACAGCGCTAAAGCGTTTAATGTCAGCAAAGAAAGAGCCCCAAACAAAAAAATCCCATATTTTATAATAGTTCTCACGGTTTCGCTTCCGATTTATGGAGTTAAAATTGGGTTTGACTTAATACATTTAACATAAATTAACGACTTCCAGATAAATAGTTATAGGATTTTCCGACCAAATTCTCATATTGACTTTTTGAATCTCCTTTTCAAATCCATAATTATTCCAGGATCTTTGATTGTTAGATGATATGGTCGGAAAACTTATAAGGAGTTAATAAAAAGGAATTTGTGGAGTTCGAAAGAATTTCCAGATAACCAAAATCCATCTTATATTCGGCAGGTAGCTCGTATTTTCTTAATAATTTTTCCTGACACCGTTTTTTTCTGAAGTAGATGCTTTTGGCTCTTAATGAAAACGAAAAATCCGAAAATCAGAGCACAGGAAATCGGAATTTGAGAGCCCTTTTCATCATTTTTAACAGTTTGGAAGAGTGCCAGACAATTAAAAGATACTAATTATATAGTTAATTCTACCATAAGTAAAATATTGACTCTGAGTCAAAAATCAACTGATGATTAAAAAATGACTCTGAGTAGAAATACGACGGAAAGATTATGGTAGTTACAGACAGGCAACAACGCAAAAAAGAGAAGCGACGTAACGAAATCATAGACGCGGCCGAGAGGCTGTTCTACTCAAAGGGCTATGATAAAGTCTCCATGGATGAAATCGCACAGGAGGTTGAACTGAGCAAAGGCGCGCTTTACTTTTATTTCAAAAGCAAAGATTCTCTTTTTTTTGCCATCGTCTTCAGGAGATGGACGGACATTGGTGAGATTCAGGCTGAGAGGATGAGCCACGGGAAAAATGGCTTCGAAAAAATTCAAATCCTGATCCAGTGGTTCATTGAATATGCACGGAAGAACGCAGACTATAATGACATGGCCACCACATTCGGGCCGCAACTCTTTCAGAGAATTGACGCAGAAAACGCACAAACAATGATGGAAATTTCCACTAAATACGTGCCCCTTGTGTACAGCGCTGTAAGGGAGGGAATTGAGGACGGGTCTGTCAGGAACGACCTGGACCCCAGGTTGCTCGGGATGTATATCCAGATGATTACACTCAATATTGTCTCCCCGGACCCTTCAATAAAAAACAGTTTTGCATTACAGGGGGTAAACTACGACACATATGTCGAGATGTTGCCAAAGTTTCTCTGCCCCTCAGTTGCTCGAGATCCGGGGAAGGAATGTTGTGATCGGGACGGATCTCTCCAGCAGTAAACGCTAAGCCACCAGATCAGTGAAAAACTGAAAACTCAACGATGTAATTATCCAGAACTCAGAAAGTGATCCCAGAAGAGCAGGATTTGATAATTATGACTTACATTATTGTTGATCAGGATCGCTGCACAAAGTGCGGAATTTGCACAACCGTATGCCCTTTAGGGTTTATGTCTGAGGATGAAGAGACCAGGCTCCCCCAGGCACTGGAAAAAGCGGCACCTTTTTGTCTTAAATGCGGGCACTGTGAGGCGTTCTGTCCGGCAGGGGCACTCACATTGAATTTTGCGCTTGATGAAAAAAGTGACGATGATGTGGTGCTGAATGATATATCCTCAGGTCTTCTTAGCACTTATCTCAAAAGCAGGCGTTCCATCAGGTGTTTCACGTCCCAAAAAGTTGAAAAGGAAAAAATCGAGCAGATGCTGGAAATCTCCAGGTATGCAGCATCGGGCTGTAATACTCAGCCCGTAGAGTGGATTGTTGTATATGACGAGCAGGAGACCCATAAGCTTGCAGGACTGACCATCGACTGGATACGTCACCTCTATGAAAACAAGGATCCTCTGGGCACGGCTTTATACTCGCTGGTCACCGCCTGGGACCGCGGAATTGATGCCGTATGCTGGAATGCCCCCCACCTCCTGGTCGCTCATATCCCTGAGAACCACGGAAGCGGTGCAACGGATGGTATCGTCGCTCTCACTCATTTTGATATTGCTGCACCTGCGTTCGGAATCGGGACCTGCTGGGCGGGTTTTTTGACAGAAGCGGCAAAGTCATGGAAACCTCTGCAGAAGGAGCTTGCACTGCCGCAGGGACGTGTAATTTCTTATGCGATGATGTTCGGCTATCCACAGTTCAAAAGTTATCGTACCCCGCGCCGCAATCCTGTAAAGATCAAATGGATGTGAAAGAATGGATGTGATGTTACGCTGACTTTATCACCAGATTTTGGAACTGAGTCGAAAGGTTGCGGATTAAATTTATTTTTCTTCAAAGAGAAGTGAGAGAATGGAGAAAAGACATTTTTATATCTCAAATAATAAAATTCGTATTCCTGCCATCCTGTGGGGAAAGCAGAGTGAAAAGCTGTTGATTGAAGTTCATGGCAACCTTTCTAATAAAGAGGACACCGTTATTTCCATGATGGCACAAAAGGCCGTTGAAAAAGGTTACCAGGCATTAAGCTTTGACCTGCCTATGCACGGTGAGCGTGTAAATGAGGAATATGCTTGTATTCCAGAAAATTGCGTAAGTGATCTGGCGGCTGTTTATGAATATGCAAAGTCGCTTGCATCTGACATTCATTTGTTTGCGTGTAGCATGGGAGCCTATTTCAGTCTGCTTGCCTATCACGACCTTAACATAAAGCAAAGTTTATTTCTCTCGCCCGTCGTCAATATGGAACGCATCATAAGCAATATGATGGAAGGTTTCCAGGTAAGTGAAGAAAGACTAAAAGCAGAGCATGAAATCCGGTTGCCGATTGGGCAGACACTGGAATGGAACTATTATTGCTATGTGAGAGAAAACCCAATTTGTTTTGAATGGAAAGTACCTACTGCCATTTTGTATGGTTCTGAAGATAATCTGTCTGAATGGGACGAGATCTCAGCATTTGCAGAGAGGTACCACTCAACAGTTAAAGTCCTGGAGCAGGGGGAGCATTACTTCCATACGGAAGAGCAATTGAAGATATTTGATAGATGGGCAGATGAAAATCTGCTGTAAAACTTGATAGCATACTGCAAACAGAGAAGCATCCGGCATTTTATTCTTTGTCTAAACGGTTATAGAATTAATGAAGCTTCACAGACAGAGAAATAAAGAAAAGTAATTAATGCCGGATGGTCAATATATCAGCTTTTAACAGGATTTGATATGATGGCTCACATTATTGTTGATCAGGATCGATGCACAGGATGCGGTCTTTGTGCAAAGATATGCTCTTCAGGTATTATCGGTCTGGCTGATGAAACTAATCTCCCTCAGGTGCAGGACGAAAACGTTTTTCGCTGTTTCTACTGCGGACATTGTGAAGCTTTCTGTCCGTCTCAGGCACTCATCCTGAACCTCCGTCCTGAGGAAAAAGTTCTCCTTCCTGCCGATGCAGGCAACATCTCTCCAGAAGATATGGCGTTCTACCTCAAAAAACGCAGGTCTATTCGGCATTTTACCAGGGAACCCGTACCAAGGGAGAAAATCCTCGAAGTCCTTGATATTGCCCGCTATGCAGCTTCTGGTGTCAATTTTCAGCCTGTGCAGTGGCTGGTTATCCATGACCCGAAGAAAGTCAGGAAAATTGCCGAGCTCACCATGGAATGGATGAAAACCCTATTGAACACCGACCATCCCATGAGCGGCTACGTGCCGATACTTATTTCTGCATGGGAGCAGGGAATCGATGTTATCTGCTGGGACGCTCCACACCTGCTTTTCGCCCATATTCCTGAAGAAAGTCCAATTGCACCTGTAGATGCTATCATCGCCCTCACCCATTTCGATATCGCTGCGCCGGCATTCGGGATCGGGACATGCTGGGCGGGCTTTGTTGCGGCGGCTACCATGTTTTATGAACCTCTCCAGAAGGAGCTAAACCTGCCCGAAGGAAGGAAAATTGCTTACGCAATGATGTTTGGCAACCCGCAGCACAAAGTGTATGGAATCCCTCGCAGGAAACCTCTTGAAGTAACGTGGCAGTAAGACTTTAAAAGGTTTTGAGAGGTTTTGAGAGGTTTTGAGGGACTTTCAGTTCCTCTTTCTCAAATACTCAGGAGCCTGCGGAATTTTGTGCATCATGCCGTATGACCTTCCTGACGGGTAATACCGGCCCCAAACTGAATTTTACCCGCCGTTTTTTCGTCAGTCATGAATTCAACAAATGCAGGCGCCATATCAATGCCAGCAGAAATGTCTGCCGAGGTTTAGATATTTCCATCCCTTACGATCCGTTCTTCCACAACCTCCACGTCAGCCGCCCGGCACAAGGAGAAAATCAAGTGGAGGGCAGTTTGAGAAAGTAACATGAGGATTAATGGACATTTCTTTGCTACAGATTACAGGCCCTGGATTTTCGGCAACCATGAGGCATTTTTCAGGTCCCTGGGCAAATTTGCTCCAGAGCGAGATTATTTCCCAGGGACCGACAAGGTCAAGCTCTTCGAGTCCCGGAAAAATCAAAAATCCAAATTCATATCACAGAGTTTGTGGATGTTTTGTAAATGTTTTTCTCTGGAATAGCCCGGATGCAGCTCTGTACTCTGAGTTATATTTGCCTCCACGAGATGTTCTTTGATCTGACGTAGCTCTTCACCATATCGTTTTTCCTTACAAATTCAGGCTTTCGTTTTAAAAATCAGGCAAAAATTTTACTTTTGTATAAATGCTCTATTCCCAAAACACTCTTATGTGATGGAGTACTTCTATTGATTGACAGTCAGTCAATAAGAGGATATAAGAGATGACCAGAATAGTCAAAGACCCTGCGGAGAGAAGATTGGAACTGATTGAAGCAGCTGAGAGCCTTTTTGCAAAAAAGGGCTATGAGGACACGGCAGTCAGTGAGATCGTCAAAAAGGTTAAGGTTGGTCAGGGAACGTTTTACCATTATTTCAAATCCAAGGAAGATATTCTGGAAGCAGTAGCTAAAAAAGTTGTAGCTCCGTACGTTGAAGACGTACGAAATATCGCAAAAGGCAATGAGGATCCTGCAACAAAGGTGAACTCCATACTGAACGGCATTTTAAAAGCTAACGATTCCGACCTGGGCATTATGAAGCTAATGCATCAAAAAGGAAACCATTTGCTTCACCAGAAAGTGGAGAAAGCACTTGAAGAGGGGATGTCACCCCTTGTAACTGAGGTATTATCAAAAGGTATTGCAGAAGGAGTTTTTAAAACAGAATATCCTGATGAATCTTTTGGATTTTTGATAGCCTCGACGCTTTATCTTTCTCATAATCTCTCATGGGATCATGAGTCCCGTGAGAGAATGCGCACTGCTTTAGAAGAGATAATATCCAGGGTTCTTGGGGCCACTGATTATAGGTTCCACCTGGAAATCTAATTTTAGTTGATATCTTAATAATAATTGATCTGAACCAGTATCTGATTGACAGTCAGTCAATAAAGAGTAGCATAATCTGTAGTTTAATCACATAAGGCGTAAAATAAAACTGAATTAAAAAAATAAAAGGAGGAAGAAATATGGCGAACAAATCTACGGATGTATGCCCCTATCAGTGGGCATGGACTCTTGATAACTGGGTTCGCAGGCTTTTGCAAAACCCTTACAAAATTGTTAGAGATTATGTAAAAGAAGGCCAGACTGTTCTGGATCTGGGCTGTGGGCCTGGCTTCTTTTCCCTGCCAATGGCAACGCTGGTAGGTGAGAAAGGAAAGGTCATCTCAGTGGATGTTCAGGATGAGATGCTTCAGATTTTAAAAAATAAAAGCGAGCTTAAGGGGCTTAATTCTCGAATAGTCCTTCATAAAGCCCAACCGGAAAAGTTAGGTATCTCCGAGATGGTAGATTTTGCCCTTGCTTTTTACATGGTTCACGAGGTTCCGGATAAAAAGAGTTTTTTGGGCGAAGTCGCTTCCCATCTCAAGCCCGATGGTAATTTTTTAATCGTCGAGCCAAAATTCCACGTCTCAAAATCCGACTTTGACAGCACCCTGGAAGTTGCAAGATCTGTAGGCCTGGAACAGGTTTCTAAACCCAGGATTTCTTTCGACAGAGCAGTACTTTTGAAGCCTGCTTCCAGAAAAATAGCTTGATGCTGCAATCTCGATTTCAATGACTTCAGACGACGGGTACATAGCCGCAGGCGTTAAAAAAGGGAATGGCTGCTTAGTTAAGCTGGCAGGAGATGGAGAAGGTGTTGAGTATGAGGATACATCAGACAGCAGCTTCAGCCAAATAAGAAATTACATTTATGATATTTTCCATGGATTTTTCCAGTGGAACCACTATAAGTGAATGGGATTTTTCTTCTCGCTTTTTTCTTTTTACTTTCTCCTCGCCCCCAAAAAATGTAAAAAACGTCCCCTACTCCACTGTCCGGCAGGCTCTCGATTCCCCTGTCAAACTTCCAGCTCTATTATTTTTCATCTGGATGACACAGCAGAAAGAAACTCTTAAGTTTGGGATTCAGGAAGGAATGGTCGAGCCTTTTCTTGCGTGGGGAAAAACAAAAATTGTAAAGGGTGCAGTTTTCTATTCTTTGCCCACGCAATAATCGAATGGAACATCTGGACCCAGAGATTTCCAAACCTCATTCATTTATTCCGGCCTCTGCTCTTACTTCGGGACCCCTTGATACTTTATTGCAATCCTCAAATCGCTTACAATCCCTGGGGCAGTTTGCCTGTTTTCTCTCTTCCGTTATCCCAAATAAATTCAGGAGTATTTCGATCCAGCGAGAACGGGCCTCTTCCCAATCAACTCCAGAAAGAATCATAACCCTCATTCCATTGAATAACGACACAAGAGCGACTGCAAGGGTACGTGGATCGGTTCCGGATGGGATAAGGCCTTTCTGCCGCTGTTCTGCAATTTCATTGGCTGGCTCATCAATACCGCGCTTCATGCCTTCTATTATAGGGCTTTTCATTTTTGCAGCCATATTTTGCACTGGGATGTCCATTTATGATCGAGCCGTCCCCTTAAGGATGAAACTTTTTATACTTTCAGTTACACTAATATTTAACAATATATAAATATTTAGTAGATATTTAGTAGAGAATAAATTGAATTTAGTGCACTGCTGACGTAATCAAAATATATGGGGACCTGAAAAAATGGGAATACTCTATAAAAAAAATAATTTGCAATTTTTAACAATTGCATGTTTTATCTTTCTTATTGTAAATGGAACAGCAGCCTCGTATCCTGCACCTACCACGCTGTACGTGGGTGGAGAAGGCAGCGGAAATTATACTACTATCCAGGCTGCTATAAACAACGCAAGTTTCGGAGACACGATTCTTGTCTATCCGGGTACGTATACGGAAAATGTGAATGCTAGTGTGGAAAACATAAGCATCCGCTCCTATTCTGGAAACCCTGATGATACGATTATAAAACGCGAGGAATTCAAGAGTAACAATATCAAAATAACTGCCAATAATGTAACTATTAGCGGGTTTACTATTACCGGGGCAGGTTCTACAGGAATTTATATGAGCAGGATTTCGGGAGCAAATATCATAAATAACAAGCTTTCCGGAGTCGGTTGCGGCATTCAGATGGAACGTTCCAGCAGATGCAACCTGATCAACAACACAGTTTCTGATTCTGCTCAACATGGATTTTATCTCTCTTCTTCGAGTAACCATTGTATACTAGCAAATAATACAATTTCTGATACCGGAGAAGAGGGAATATTACTCAGGAGCTCTGTTTACTGTACTCTGACTAATAATGTAATTTCAAATACTTACTATGAAGGTATTTATCTGAACTCTTCCAGCAACTGTAATGTTACTGGCAACACAGTTTCAAACACTGAGGATGATGGCATTGATCTGAACTCTTCAAGCAACTGTAATATTACTGGTAATACGGTTTCAAGCACTGAGGATGATGGCATTGATCTGAACTCTTCCAGCAACTGTAATGTTACTGGCAACACAGTTTCAAACACTGGGGATGATGGCATTGATCTGGATTCTTCCAGCAACTGTAATATTAATGGTAATGCAGTTTTAAACACTGAGGATGATGGAATCTGTCTGGTAAATTCTGAAAATTGCATTCTGACCAATAATACCGTTTCAAACGCTTCTGATGAAGGCGTCTGCCTTTCTTATTCCAGCGGCTGTACTCTGACCGACAACACAATCTCAAACGCTGACTACGGTATCACTGTAAATTCAGACGACTGTGTCCTGAGAAACAACACAGCAACTTCAGGGATATATGGAATCAGCCTTTGGCATATCGAAAACTGCACGCTTACAGGCAATATTATGTCTGAAAACCTGTACAATTTCGATCTTGATATCTACGACCTTGATAACGGAACCGGAAATATAATTGATATCAGTAATCTTGTCGACGGAAAAGCGATTTATTACCTTGAAGGGGAACCAAATCCTTCTATTGGAAGTGATGCAGGGGTTGTCTACTGCATAAACTGCGGAGATGTCGAAATTAAGAACCTTGTGCTTCAGAATAATACATACGGGGTTTTCCTGTATAATACAAGTTCGGAAATCCAGAATAACACCATAAACAATACCATCTACGGGATGATGGTGTTATCTTCTCAGGACGTCAGGATCTCAGACAGCATGATTGAGAATTCCATGATAGGAGTGGATCTCGAGAAGGCTATAAATACGACTCTGGCTGACAATACCGTTCAGAATTCGTTATTTGGAATTGAAGCCGTTAGTTCTGAGAACTGTACGCTTTCGAACAATTCCATTCGGGACTCCATATTTGTTGGGATTGCCACAATTAGTTCCGAGAACTGCATGTTTTTAAACAATTCTGTTCGGAACTCCATATATGGGATTATCACCTTAGGTTCCGAGAACTGCACGCTTATGGGTAATTCTGTTCAGGACTCGATGGAAAACTATGGACTTCTTACCTCCGGAAACTCAAAGCTTGTTAGCGGTAAGGAAAATACCCTCATAAGGGAAAATACCCTCATAAAGGAAAGTACCCTCGTAAAGGAAAATACCCTCGTAAACTCGAATCTTGTGCAGTCACAGGCACTCAATGACTTTGGGATCTATTCTGAAGATTGCCAGAATCTCAGGCTTGAGAACAATACTATTGACCAGATAGACTTCATAGGAATTTCTCTTGAGGGGTGCCAGGATGTCAGGTTTGTGAGGAACTCGGTACGGAACATCGGGTATACAGGGATTTATTCGGATAATTCTGCCAATGTAGAACTTCTGGACAATACGGTTCAGAATGTAACAGGTGAGGCTCAACTTGTATCTGGAAATTCCCCCCTTGTCAGTTCTCCTCTTGTCAGCAAAAGTTTGGGACCCTCAGGATATGGAATCTGTTTTGCTTATTCAAATGAATTCAGGCTTGAGGGCAACAACGTTGAGGACTGTTGTTCTGCATGGGGAATTTATCTCTATGAACCTGTAAACTCGACACTTAAATTCAATACTCTGAAAAACTGTCAGGCTGGACTTATCGCAATTGCGAGTGAAAACTGCAGCGTAAGTGACTGCTCCGTAACTAACTGTACTTCAGGAGGAATTGTAATTATGAGCTCCGAGGAAGTCGCAGGGCCAGTATATGCAGTAACAGATTGTACTGTAGAAGGAAGTGCAATCGGACTGCTGGTGACAGGAGAAGGAACCCTTGCAAGGAATAATTTATCCGGCAATTCTTACGGAATGGTGCTCTATGATGTGAATAACAGCCTGATCTATGGCAACAAAATGGTCAGAAACAGCCTTGCAGGAATTGCCATTGATCCCGAAGAGTCAGAACTTACAGCACGCAGCGGACTTGTAAGGAGCATTGAGTCTCCTGAAAGCAGTAATAACACAATTTACAACAACTACTTCAACAACGTAAACAACACCCTCATTTACAGTGAGGCGAACAACACCTGGAACATTAGCAAAACTTCAGGGGAAAGTATAGTTGGCGGTCCGTACCTTGGAGGCAACTACTGGGCAAATCCCAACGGGACAGGCTTTTCCGAAAACTGTACGGATGCGGACAGGGACGGAATTGCAGACTCCTCCTATGAAATCGTAAACGGAACCTTTGACTATCTGCCCCTTACAACTATTTCCCCCGCACCCATTCCAACCCACAGACACAAAAGCTCCACCAATTACATTCCTTCAAGTGGAGAAAGCACCGGTGTGACAGGCATTGACAGTGCACAGAAAAAGGTTGTTGCGGGATCCAAAACAAGCTTTAGCTTCACTGACCCTGTTTCTGGCATACTGGGGCTCAGCTTCACTTCACAACAGTATTCCGGGAATGTCATCGCAAGGATTGAGGTGCTTGGAGACGGAAGTTCCGGAGAAAAACCTGAAGGAGAAGTCTACCAGCTGATGAACATCCTGGTCGGAAACGAAAGGTTCGAAAGTGGGAGCAACATCAATGGAGCAGCCATTAACTTCAGGGTCTCAAAGAGCTGGGTAGAAGAAAACAATATTGACGTCTCTACCATAACGATAAACAGGTTCCAGGACGAAAAATGGAATGCGCTTGTCACAGAAATGACTTATGAAGACAAAGAATACTACTATTTCAAGGCAGAAACTCCGGGCTTCTCCAGGTATGCAATTACGGGAGACAAACTCGGCACTGAAATAATCACTCCGGCTAAAGAGAAAGAAACCGGAACAGTCACAGGAGAAGAGCAAACTAACGACGAAAAGACTCCTGGATTCGAAAGTACCTTTGCAATTCTCGGAGTCCTTGCTTCGGTGTTCTTTGCAAAGAAGAGAATCTTAAAATAAGTAATTTGGAAAATAAGGGAATATTAATTCATATTCCTTAATTTTTCCATTCTTTTTCTTTTGCCTTTAGACCTTTCTTTTCGAGCTGTTTTTGTTTTTTGTCTCAATCCTTCATTTTTGCAGGCACATCCAAAATGAGAATGAGGATTTCGATTAATCTCTGATTCTTTTCTTTGTCCTTTAAAATCATTATTTTCTTCGGATAAATCTATCTGAGAACCGTTAACTGGTAGCTGTTATTTTGAAGCTTCTGGAGATGGATACAAAACTGCAGAAAATCAAATCCTGAAGCCCGTGAAAAAGGAGAAGAACAAAAATAAAACTAAAGGGAGTTTATAAAAAAATAATCTCAAAGTGAAACCTCAATGTGATCTACAGGTCTTATGAAAACCGCCATATAATACCAGTTTTGGCGCCTTTTCTTTAGACCTATTTATAATTCCTATTCAACTATATTTTAAGAGATTTATGTTTAGGGAACCAGCTCAACTATAGAAATTATGAGGTATTTTTCTAAGCTTTTATATAATTTAATGTGAAAGTAATATACAATTGAATCAAATGTACAATTGAATCAAATTTCTTAAAGAAGAAATAATCTTTTAGAGTCCCTAACGATTTTTATTGTGATCCCCCATGAAAAGTAAAGACCACCATTACATCCCGAACCCAAGGGAATTCACGCATGAAATCGCAGAGGAAACGAAAGTACTTCGCCAGGGAATCACTGACGGAATCACGCGTATTTATTACCCTATAGATTTCAGGCACAACCATTCCCTTAAAAACCTGAGCAATCAGCTTCGTGATTTACTTGATAAAAAGCTCTGGCTAAAGATCCTCATAAGCATGATGCTCGGAGTATTTATGGGGCTTTTTCTTGGGCCTTTTGGAGGGTACGTTGATCCCGTTTCTGCAGAAATTGTGGGGGAATGGATTGCTCTTCCGGGTTATATTTTCCTCGGGCTTCTGAAGATGATTGTAGTCCCACTTGTTTTTGCCTCCATTATCCTTGGGGTGGCTTCAAGCCAGAGTATGAGTGCCCTCAAAAAGACAGGGCTTTCAACAGCTGTTTATTTTGTGATAACGACTGCAATTGCAACTGCTATTGGTATTGGAATGGCGCTTTATATCCATCCCGGGCAGTTTATAAGTGGAGACCTTATTGAGAGTGCAATGGGGAGCGAAGTTCAGGTAGAATCCATTGGTTTGAGTTTCGATCCTTCGGTTCTGACTCTTCCCTCATCGCTTATCGGAAGTCTCCTCCCTTCGAATCCTCTTGGGGCTATGGTTAATGGAGAAATGCTGCAGGTCGTAATTATCGCAATCATAATAGGTGTGGCCCTTGTTTCCCTGAATAAAAGTCAGTCAACGCCGATGGTCGATTTCCTGAACTCTGTGCAGGCTGTCTGTATGACAGTGGTCAAATGGAGCATGACTCTTGCCCCGATTGCAGTTTTTGGGCTTCTTACCAAGTTTACTATCAAACTGGGCATCGAAGCCCTTCTCGGAATGATGGTATATGTGGGCACAGTGCTTGCAAGCCTGCTGCTCCTTATGTGCCTGAACATCCTTATTGTCACCGTTGTTGCAAGGTATAACCCCTTTGAGTTCCTTAAAGCCATCCGGGACGTTATGCTCCTTGCTTTTTCTACTTCCAGCTCGGCTGCAGTTATGCCCTTATCTATCAAAACCGCAGAAGAAAAGTTGGGGGTCAGGTCTTCAATTTCACAGTTCGTAGTCCCGCTCGGAGCCACAGTAAATATGAATGGGACTGCGCTTTATCAGGGCGTAGCTACAGTCTTTCTGGCTGAAGTCTTCGGGATAGACCTCGGGCCTTTACAGCTCCTTGTCGTAATGGTCATGGCTGTTGCAGCTTCCATAGGGACGCCTTCGATTCCGGGGGTGGGAATTATTGTCCTTGCCATGATTCTCAACAGCGTCGGGATTCCTACAAGCGGGATAGCTCTTATAATGGGAGTGGACAGAATTCTTGACATGACCAGGACTGCAGTGAATGTAGCGGGAGACCTTGTGGCCTGCAAGGTTATGGACCGCTGGGTTGGAGGAGAAGTTAAAGAAAAGGCCGATGAAACAGCCGAAATAAAAGTTGAGAAAGCCCCTGAAGAAAAAAAGGAGGACAAAGTTAAGTCAAATAAGGATATTACAGCATCTGAAAGCTCAAATATCTAATTCCTGAAGTAAAACCCTTTTTCCTGACCCATGGGGGTTTCTACCAGTCAATGGGTTCGGAAAACACGCCCCTGGACAGCAGGAGATGCGGCAACGAACATAACTTCAGGGGTTTTGAACTTATAAGGTTTTTAACATTGAGTTGAGGTTTTTCAGGCTGTAGCAGCTTCGGGGGGACTTATACTCCTCTTTTTTCCCTATACATTTCAATTGCTTTCCTGACCCTTTCTTCTTCAAGCTTTCCTGTAGTAGAGATTGTCTCAAAAAACCTTTTCGGGATACTAAAGTTTTCGAACCTGAAACCGAACTTCTTTTTTAATTCGTACTTTTTCCTGAAGATATCCTTTCCAAGTTCTTTGAGTTCCTCTTCGGTTTTTTCGATCCCTATACATTTAAGGGCCTGAACCATATTTTCGTATGTGTAGACATTTCTGGCAAAGAGGCAGGCAACCATGCAGTTCAGGACACTTCGGCGGTCTTCTTCATCGATTATGTAGTCAACAATTTTCTCGTCCGAAATCGGCTGGTTGAATGCTTTCTGGTCTGCGGAATAACCTGCATTATCCAGGTGGGAGTGCCGGAAGCCTACAGTAAGTCCCAGGATGTTTCCAAGCCCTGTATGGTATCCGGGAATTTCCAGCCCACCAAGCTGGATTGCGAATTCCTCGCCTCCGTACTTTTTTGAGGCATAATCCACACCTTTTCCGAGTGCTGCATAGAATTCGTTAGGAGCCTTGACTACAAGCTCTATTGCCCGAAGGTACGCTGCTTTATCTCCCCAGGAAAGTTTGAGCCCCAGGGTCTCTTCAGTGGAAATCTTTCCGCGCTGCTGCATCTCCGTAGCCCAGGCGAGTACAACTCCCATGCTGATTATATCGACCCCTGTTTTTTCGCAGGCATCAATCAACTCAAGTACGGCTTCCGGGTCTGTAACTCCAAGATTTGAGCCAAGTGCATAGATTAATTCGAAGTCATAGGAAATGTTAAGGGTTTCATATTCATGGGCTTTTGAGAAAGAGCGCTTTAGCATGGCTACATGGACGCAGCCTATGGGACAGCCGGCGCACGACACCCGCCGGATCAGGTATTTCTCCGCAAAATTCTCCCCTGAGATATTTTCTACACTCTCAAGGGAGGTTGCCTGCAGGTTCCGCGTTGGAAGGCCTTTGAGTTCGTTTAAGACCAGGATGTTTTCGCTCGTGCCGAGGTTGTGGTACTTTTCCATCAGCCCTGTTTTTACAATCGTTTCGTAAAGTTTTCCGTACATTTTCCTGTAGGCATTATGGTCAGGGCTTTTAATTTCCCTGTTTCCTGCAACCAGAATAGCCTTAAGTTTCTTTGCCCCGAAAACTGTCCCGAGCCCGAGGCGCCCGAAATGCCTGTAAGTATCAACGTTTACACTTGCATATGTGATTCCTTTTTCTCCTGCAGGACCGATCCTGACAATGCTGCGCCTTCCTGCTCCGGGCTCTACCCTGCGGAGGACCTGCCCCACATCAATTGCAGAAGAGAGGTTCCATATGGAAGATGCGTCCCTGAAAGTAACCTTATCATCGTGTACCGTCACATACACAGGATACCTGGAAGAGCCTTTGATAACGATTGTTTCGTACCCGGAATAACGCATGGACATGGCCAGGTGCCCTCCGGCATAGGACTCTCCGAGTTCTCCGTTAAGGGGGGAGCGGAACAATGCGACAGTTTTGGTACAGGTAGGATACACGCCTGAGAGAGGACCTGTGCTGAAAATTATCGGCATTTCAGGGTCAAGAGGACCTGTGCCTTCTTTATATTCTTCGAGCATGAGGTTCGTGGCAATTCCTATGCCTCCCAGGTACTTTTCATAGAGGTCCGGCCTCTCTTCAATGTGATAACTCTGGCTGGTCAGGTCAATGTAAAGTACGTTTTTAAGACCCGGAATAGCGTACTGCTCTGTAGTCATTCTTCCCCCTCAGTCTCTTTTTTCCCCTCAGCCTCTTTTTTCCCCTCAGTTTCTTTTTTTCCGTAAAGCTCTTTATGGGATGCAGTAGGGCTTTCAGGACCCGTATCCTCAACCGGGCTCGTATCCGTGACTTTTAATTCCCCGCTGTCTTCGACCTCAATCATTTCAAGTACATCATGCGGGCAGAACTTTGTGCAGACCCCGCAGTGCTTGCAGATTACTGCTTTATTTTCCGCATCCAGATGAATTGCGCCTACTATGCAGGCTTCGATACAGTTTCCGCAGCCGTTGCAGATTTCTTTGTTGAAGTTGACGCCTCCCCCTTTCCTTTTGGTCAGCGCGCCAACAGGGCAGGCCCTCATACACGGAGGGTCAACACAGGCATGACAGACAATTGCAGCATAAGGAGTTTCGATTCCGCCGCGAGTCTGGATATTAATTCTGCTGTTTTTCAAAGATATGGTATCGTACCAGGTCCTTGCGCAGGCCATCATGCAGGAATAGCAGCCTATGCAACGGGCCGGGTTTGCAACTTTTAACCTTTTTGCCATTGCGTCCCCACTCTGAATTCCCTTTTCTGGATTCCCTTTTACGAAAAATAGGCTCCTTCAGTTTATATAATCTAGCTCTTATCAGGGCAGGAAGCCTTTGATCCCGGAATAGTAAAATTACGTTTATCTTTTCTCCGGCGGTACAAAGAATGTGTAAAAAAGTTTGTCCCTGAGCATAAATAGAAAGCTATTTATCCTCATTTTACATAAATATTAATGTAAATTCTGGTTTTTTATAATTATAAATTAACTATCGGAGATATTTTACACATCTTTATCTGGAGGTTCCCTATGCAGCAGAACATTCTGATAGTTGGCACATATGGTTTACTGTTTCTGTTAATTTTGATAATCGCCATGTTTTTGTTATAACACTAACTCCTCATGGTGTTTTCACGACGATTTCCGGCCTGCCCTGAAACCGACAACGAGAAACGAGATGGCCTGATATTTTTTGGGGCCTCAGCCTGAAAGTACGTATTTGATTTTCCTGTATAATTATCCCTGAGGATCGAGTTCCTGGAAAGCTTCTGCTGAAGAAGTGGTCGAAAAGAAGGAGTTTTTAGGGTCGATTCAATGTATTTTTCAAAAGGATTTTAGGATATTTTTGTTTTCCCGAGATCTTTTACACACCTTATTTTTCGGAAATCTGCCTCATATATTATATACTGATATTCCCCCGATATCCCCTATGCAAAATTATTTTTTTCTCAGGAATTAATTACATCTTGAAGCTCTTGGTAGTTCTCTAGTATTTGGTTGATGTTATTCCCAAAATACTCTTAATGCCATTTCTCAGACTTTTGTTCCGCACTTCAGTGAGGCTAGAGCACGGATTCGGTACATGAATACGTAAGCAGTCTTTACACTGAAAACGTTAGCATGCGGTGCATGAAAACGTAAGCATTCGTTACACTGAAAACTTAATTATGAAAACATCAACCACGTAATGATGGACTACCAAAAAACAAGAACGTTTATTAATAATCGCTCTCGTGCGGACTATTAATTATAAATACTATTTTTTTCTCTATACTACTCTACAGATAGAAAGAGGAAATTAAAGATAACTTTGTTAGATCATAAATTACATATAAAGTAATTCCAAATGTATTTCATGTTTAAAGTACTTCATTAAGTTTCAGAAAATAACTTTTGTTAAGATATGTTCAACACATATGATGTCCTGTTGTGAGTTTAAGATTATAAGATGCGTGAAGCGCTTAACTGAAAACTTGATTCGCTGGAAAAAATAGAGGTAGTTTAGGGAATGACAAAATATGATGTAATTGTTGTCGGGGCTGGCGTAAGCGGGCTTCTGGCTGCGCTGACGCTTTCCAAGCATGGAAAGAAGGTCCTTGTTCTTGAGAAAGAACGGTATCTTGGGGGAAACTGTAACAGCTACATGGTAGACGGGTATCAGGTGGATACAGGAGCACATGCAATAACCCATCTGATTGAAGGCCCCCTTCCGAGGCTGATTGATAATTATTTTGATTTCCTGCCTGTATTTGAGGACTACGGGCACTACTACGTCAGGACTGAAAATTCTTTTACCAAAGTACCTTCGAATCTGAAGGACTTCGTTACTTTTGATGTGCTTCCGAGAAAGGACAGGCTTGTCCTTTCACAGGCCCTTACGAAAGCCCTTACCCTTTCATCTTTCGGAGTGGACCTCTCGGACCAGTCAGTTTATGAGTTCCTTCCAAAAAATCTTTGCAAAGACACCTACGACTTTGTGGATACGATCTCAGGTTTTCTTTCTGGCAAGTCAATGAAAGAGACCTCTGCCCAGCGGATTCTTTCCGGCAGCAGTTTTGTCCGGGACAGCATTACACAGGAGCAGTTTGATGCCATGGTCGGAAAGATCGAGCCGAAAAAACGCCAGTCCACGGAGTCTATTCTCTCTTCGATCCTTCCATACCATCTCCATGCTTCCCTGCAAGCCCGCATGGACAGAGTTGCCCGCCCCTTCACATCCCTTGAAAGACTTGCTACAAACAAGGTAAATTATTCCCAGGGATATCCGAGAAAAGGTTTGAAAGCCCTGCTGAATGCCATCCTGTACTCTCTTCCGGAAACAGTCGACATAAAAAAGGAGTGTGAAGTAAAAAGCATCCTGGTGCAGAATGGAAAGATCTCGGGCGTGGAGGCTGATGAAATCTATTCAGCCGATCTTGTTATCTATACAGGCTTTGCAACCGAGCTCCCAGGGCTTGTAAAGGACCTGCCACCGGCTTATAACGAAGAACTTAAAGGAATCGTGCACACTAAAAGCTTGACTGTCTGGCTTGGCTTGAAGGAAGAGCTTCCTGAGTTCAACTATACAGGTTCTGAGATCTGGTTTAAAGACTTTGCCTATTGGGCAATGCCCATCAGCAACTATGACCCTTCACTTGCCCCAAAAGACAGGCAACTGGTAGGTTTTTCCTTCGTAATAGACAAGGAGCAGACTGAAGAGCATGAGCTCAAAAAAGCCTATGACACTATTTTCCGTGCCCTTCCGAATATCGAAAAATACATCGATATGCAGCACGAACAGATTATGATCCCCGAAAAAGCCGCAGTCACAATTGACGGAAAATTTGCGGAGATCCGGACTCCTGTCAAAAATCTCTACATCGCAGGCACGGATACGGACAAACGCAGCATGGGAATTACCAGGGCATCGTACTCGATAATCGAGCTTTTAAAAATCCTCAATGAGGATGGAAATCTCCATTAAACATTAAATGTGAACTACCCCCGCCTGCCTTCTGATGAAGGCGAGGAAGGGGACTTCACGCTGTGCCTCCGCGCTCCCGGAGTTAAATTAAAAACGGAAATTCTCTGTTTGTTTTTTAATCTCTATTTTATTCTCTATTTTATTCTCTATTTTATTCTCTATTTTATTCTCTATTTTATTCTCTATTTTATTCTCTATTTTATTCTCTTTTTTATTCTCTTTTTTATTCTCTTTTTTATTCTCTTTTTTATTCTCTTTTTTATTCTCTTTTTTACTTTCTCTTTTATCCTCTCTGTTTCCTTTATTCATCTTTTCTGATTTCAGCAAAACTTATACGGGCAGCCAGCCTAATGATGTGAAAAAGAATTGGAAAGAACTTCCGGAGCAGTAATGCATCAAGAATAAATTGAATCTCATAATTCCGGTCTCTGGTGATTGGTAATATGCCTTCTGAAAAAGTGCCTGAAAAGGGCTCGATTTCTGGTTTTGAGCCCCCCTGGTTTTATGCAGCTGAAGAAAGCAGCCTGAAAGAAGGAAAGCTTCTTCACGTTGAACCAGGAGGAAGAAATGTGCTTCTCCTTAAGGCAGAAGGGCAGATCCATGCGTTCTCAAACCTCTGCCCTCACGCCCGATGCCCTATGGATAGGGGCAGGCTGGAGGAATTCACCCTCACATGTCTCTGTCACGGCAGAAGATTTGACGTAAGAACAGGGAAATGCCTGAACGATTCACTGGAACTGAAGCGATATGAATGGAAACTTGAGGGCGGCAGGATTGGAGTGAAAATCGAAGAATAAACCGTAAACCTGATCTTTTCTCCTATTAATTCAGGATTTACTAAATGAATAGTGTATGATTTTCAGGCAGGAGGGAGCAAAATTAGTAGCATTTCAGGGAATAAGGGGGCTTTGAGCCTTGCATGCGGGCTGATCAGTGTAATATTTTCTCTTTCATTCTGGCTTGGGATAGGGAGCCTATTCCTTACATCCTTTGCAATACCCTTTGCCCTTGCAGGCATCATCCTCGCCAGATCACGTCTGAAACAGGTTCAGGACACAACCGCAAAGGCAGGACTTATAGTAAGCGTGTTTGGTTTTTTGCTAAACATTGCAGCATTCATTATGTTTATTTTCTTATTCAGCTGAGGCAAAGGTAATCAAATTCAAATTTTGTCCTTTTTTTGCAAAATATCTCTATATTTTATTTTACGGATTTTTTGCCCAGGTTCTAAAGAGTCCTCAACCAAACATTTGATATATTTTTTCCTGAAATCCCACGTACTTTTAGGGAAAATTATATATATCGCAAATAGGTAAAAAGATTCCGTTGACCGGGAAATAAGAAAAGACCTCTTTACCGGACGAAAAACAATGAAACAGAAAGAAGTGATGATGGGATGACAAATACCGAGATTTTTGACAAGCTAACCAACGCGATAGTAACTCAAAACATCGCAGGCTGTGCACAATTAACCCAGGAAGCCCTGAACGCAGGAATTCCGCCTATTGACATTATCACAAAGGGCCTTTCTCCAGGGATGAAAATCGTTGGGGATAAGTTTGAAGCAGCAGAGATCTTTCTGCCCCAGATCATGATGTCCGGAAAAGCCATGAGCAATGCAATGGAAATCCTTAATCCCGAACTTGAGAAAACCAAAGTGGAAGGAGAGGAAACCGGGCTTGCAATCACCTTCGTTGCGGAAGGAGACATTCACGACATCGGACACCGCCTTGTCACCACCATGCTCGGAGCAAACGGGTTTGAGATCCTTGACCTCGGAACCGATGTCCTTAATGAAACCGTTGTGGAAAAAGCTGCAAAACACAAAGGGCAAAAGGTACTCCTTGTAGGCTCAGCCCTTATGACGACTTCCATGCTCGGCCAGAAAGACCTCATGGACAGGCTCAAGGAAGAAAACCTCAGGGACAGCGTAAAGTGCATGTTCGGAGGAGCCCCGGTATCCATGAAATGGATCGAGGAAATCGGTGCGGATGCAACCGCAGAAAACGCTGCAGAAGCTGCAAAAGTTGCACTTGATGTAATGAAATAATCCTGAGGAGGCCGAAGAACATGACATTCAGAAAATCATTTGATTGCTACGAATTTTACGACAGGGCAAAAGTAGGGGAAAAGTGCACCCAGGACGACTGGGACCTTATGAAGATCCCCATGAAGACAATGGAGCTCAAGCAGAAGTACGGGCTTGACTTCAAAGGAGAGTTTGTCCCAACAGACAAGGACATGATGGGAAAACTCTTCCAGGCAGGATTTGAGATGCTGCTTGAGTGTGGTATTTACTGTACAGACACCCACAGGATCGTAAAGTACACTGAAGACGAAATCTGGGACGCAATCAACAACGTCCAGAAGGAATTCACCCTCGGAACCGGCAGGGACGCAGTCCGTGTCTCCAAGAGAAGTGTCGGTGACAAGAAGAAGCCGATCATCCAGGGTGGTCCTACCGGGTCCCCGATCTCCGAAGAAGTCTTCATGCCTGTCCACATGAGCTACGCCCTGGAAAAGGAAGTAGACACCATTGTAGACGGTGTTATGACCTCGGTCCGCGGAAAGTCCCCTATACCTGGCAGCCCCTATGAAGTCCTGGCAGCAAAGACCGAAACCAGGCTCATCAAACAGGCAGCAGCAATGGCCGGCAGGCCCGGCATGGGCATATAGGGCCCAGAGACTTCCCTGTCCGCTCAGGGAAACATTGCATCTGACTGCTATGGCGGCCAGATTGCCTCAGACAGCCACGAAGTCTCCCAGCTCAACGAACTCAAGATCGACCTCGATGCAATCGCAGTTATCGCCCACTACAAAGGCAACAGCGATATCATCATGGACGAACAGATGCCAATCTTCGGAGGATACGCAGGCGGCATCGAAGAGACCACCATCGTGGACATTGCAACTCATCTCAACGCTATCGTCATGAGCAGCGCAAGCTGGCACCTTGACGGTCCTGTCCACATCCGCTGGGGATCCACCAACACAAGGGAAACCCTCACAATCGCAGGTTGGGCATGCGCAACAATCTCCGAGTTCACAGACATCCTCTCCGGGAACCAGTACTACCCCTGCGCAGGACCATGTACCGAGATGTGCCTCCTCGAAGCCTCTGCTCAGTCCATGACTGACACCGCATCTGGCCGCGAAATTCTCTCGGGTGTCGCAGCCGCAAAAGGTGTCGTAACCGACAAGACCACAGGTATGGAAGCCAGGATGATGGGAGAAGTAGCAAGGGCAACCGCGGGAATGGAAATCTCCGAGGTCAACAAGATCATCAGCAAACTCGTGCCCCTCTACGAGAAGAACTACGCAAGCGCCCCGGCAGGAAAGACCTTCCAGGAATGCTACGACGTAAAGACCATTACTCCAACAGAAGAATACGTCCAGGTATACAACTCTGCAAGAAAGCAGCTTGAAGACCTCGGGCTTGTATTCTAAGCCGAAAGTTTAAGTACTTGATCACCAGGAAATTCAGGCCCGGGAGCTCTATTCCCGGATCGATTTTTTTAAAGGACCAGTCATTTATCCCAAACCAATCTTTTCTACAGAATCAACCGTTCCAAACCAATCTTTTCTACAGAATCAACCGTTCCAAACCAATCTACTATTTCTTTTGCGGATTAACGGTCTCAAGTTCCAGAGCGGAAGTTTTTATTATGTTCTTTTTCAGAACCCCTGGTACAGTAATACATGTATTCTAACCCCATACTGTTTGCTACAGGACAGCTTGGGCATATACATCCCTTTTCTTCGTTTATACATCTGCTTTTCTCTATTGTCTCAAAGCAAAATCCGCCTTTTTCCCCACATTCAATCCACGAAGGACAATCAGGGCAGATACACATTAATGTGACCATTTGTTCCTGCTCTGCAATTGATGGAATATGCGTTGCTTCCTCCATATAGTTCCCCCTCTGTTCCAAAAGCGTCTTCTTACCCTGTTGTAATATTGTCTTCTATTTTTAAAATACCTATCCTGAGTACCGTGAAATTCAGTATAGATGAATGGAGAGAAAGAAAATAACAGGATCAAAAATAAACGCAGTTTAAATCGTCAAGCTTTAAAAGAAAAGATGGAAAGGGTAATTGCTCACGAGCCAACGTTAGGAACGGACAGGAAGAAGGGATTAAACCTATCCTTCTAAAGTAATCGTTTCGATTCTCGTGTGTGTGAAATGTGGTTTTTATTTACTCGCGAGCAACCGGAATATTATTACCGTATAATACTATATATAAGTTTTTTATAAGGCGGATTTGCCCTTTTTGATATATGTCTCAGGGATACCAGACAGGATCAAACAATTTTCTTCTTTCCATTTAAGAAAAAGAGGTAGAATTCTTCAGATTACTTTTCTTCTCTCTTTCATAACAAAGCTAATATCCTCACGTATCCATACTTAATTAAGAGCTAATCTGGGGGTATGAAGGATTCTACCGCTTGATGAAGACGAGGCGTTAGAGATAGGGATGACTTCGGTAGATGAAAAAAACGAAGCCAGTATAGTTGAGGTCCTTTACTACCTGTCAGAACTTGCAGTAAAATATGCAAAAGAAGGACTGGAAAGTGATACTAAAAGATTAATCAAACGTATAAAAGAGATCGGAATAGCGTCAGCTCTCGCTGGATTAGAAATGGTTGTTACAAATGCCCTTCTTCTTTATTCCCCTGTTGCAAAAGAGGCTTGCAGGCAAGGGATGGAAAATGCCGTTGTCAATATAGCTCTTGCTATTGGTGAAATCGGAAAGACGGCAGGGGGACAGAAAATGGAGGTTCCCGCAAAGATTGCAGCTTCCTGCCTTGGAGAAATGGGAAATACTGCAGCCTTCACAAGAACCCGAAAAGAAACAATAGCAGTCATTTTCGCTCTAGGGGAAATTGGAAAAAGTGTAACAAATCAAAGCCTGGGGGATGCCGCAAATTGCACAGTGGCTTTACTTGGGGAAACGGGGAAAATTGCGGCAAGCCAGAACTTCGAAGATGCAGCATTAAACGCCGAACTTCTGTTGCAGGAAATAGGGACCGGGGCAATTGAAAAGAACCTTAAAGAAACTGCTGACACCAGTGTGCGTTTACTAGGGGATATTGGGAGGACTGCCGACAGGCAGGGACTTGAAAGGGTACTACTTCAGGCAGCTTATTCTCTTGAAACCATCAAGTTTGATGCCCAGGATCGCTATCTTGTGAGTGCATCTATTATAGCCGAAGTAGCTCTCATGCATTTTGATGATTTAGGTCTCGAAAAGCTGGAAGAAAAACTGAACAAAAATTTGAGAAGAAAGAGAAAGTTTCCTGATATTGATTGAGGAATTTTTTTCGAATCCTTTAAAGGAACAGTCCGGGCAAAAACTCAATGAGTACCTGAACTAAGTATCATCTTGAACTACGCATCATCTGCTTCTATATAGAAGAGGCCTGAATGCCGGCAAGACTGTCTGATATTGAGATGTTTTTCCGGATGTAAGAAAATTGGGGTAATCCAAATGTCTATTTTAAACGAAGCCAGAGCAATAGACCTTGGCTTAAGCTCGGTTAAGGATAATGATGAACTGGGTGTACTGAGATCCATAGATTTTTTAACAGAGCAGGGAACGAAATACATAAATAAAGGGCTTGAGCCCGATGCGAAAAGGGCTATAATCAGCATAAGAGACATTGGAAATGCAGCTGCCCTTCAAAAAATGGAACTTGGGGTTTTAATTTCCCTCATTTCCCTGGGAAGGATGGCTGAGGCCGCAAGAGAACAGAAAATGTCCGATACGGGTTTCAGTATAATTTACTCTCTCTATGCAGTAGGAAAGTCCGCAGTTGGACAGGAAATGGAAGCGGCAGTCAGGATCGCAGTTGCTTATCTAGGAGAGATTGCAAGCTCCGCGTCCCTTCACCAGATGAAAAGAGAATCTCTCGTATCTTCTCTTGCGATAGGGGCTATCGGAAAAGAAACATCCAGGCAAAAGATCTCCAGGGTTCCGGAGAACGGAGGCCTTCTTTCTCCTGCATCAAGCATACTTCAGTCTCTCCCTCTGGCCAGGGATGAGCCATTCTTCTCTGATGAACTTCAGGGTACTCTGGGCTTCCTTATGGAACACAGGGGAGATATCTATTCTCTCCAGCATATGCCTGTTTCTTCTGAACCCCAGTTTATTAATACCGATTTCAGAAATTTCGAAAATATTATTATAAAGGCTGCTGATGCACTTGGAACGATAATGCTTGAGCCAAAAGAAAAGTTTCTGGTAAGTTATATGCTTGTAGCAAAACTTTCTATTGAAACTTTTAATGGTTCTGAGTACCTACACGAAGCCGAATCCTTTGAATGAGTGAGTTTGACTGAGCAGGCCGGGTTTCCAACCCTTAACTTAAATTTTTTCACTTTTTTACGCGACATACCGGTTTTCCTGAAACTTTAAAGGCGGTTTTTTATTAATTCTCTATGAAAAGCTGCTGCTCAGGTCACCGACAGCCTCAAACCTCGGGAGTCTAATAAAGAAGTATCTCCGTTACAAAATAGCAACACTAATAATCTCCTAATTTCATAGAGTAAGCCAGGCAATATCATCCTGTATATTAAGTTTACAAAATGAATTATTTTATGCTGTGTAATGATCTTAAACTAACATTCTGGCATAAAATGTATAACAATGACTATATGAATATGCAGGAAAACGGGCTTGAAGCTTGAATACGCTTGAAGCTTGTAATAATATAGACTTATAAAGAGGGGCAAAAATAATGATAACATTAAACGAGGCAGAGGCAGTCGACATAGGTTTCTCATCAGTTGAGGAAAAAAATGAGAGCAAAGTTTTCCAGGCCCTGGATTCTCTTACAGGGATTGCAGAAGATTTCCTCTCTGAAAATGAAGAGGCAGATGCCTGGAGGGTTATCCTCTCAATTTCGGATATCGCACAGTCAGCTGTACAGGAAGGAATGGAACTTGTTACGATCAACTCAGTCCTTGCCCTCGGGAAACTGGCAAAAATAGCAGCAAAAAAAGGATACGGAACCGTTCTGAACAGGACAATGGTAGCAACAGGAAAGCTGGGGAGAACGGCAGCTTCAAATTCGCTTGAAGCAGGTTCAAAGGTAGCTGCTACTACCATGATGGAAATCTGGAACCTTTCCTCTCCTGAGAAGAAAGATCAGGAAGAAATTGTTGCCTTTTCCCTGCTCTTAAGAGATATCGGGTCTGCTGCTGCAGTGCAGGGTATGGAAGACACTTTGCTTAACGCAATAACCTGCCTTGGAGAGGTCGGAAAAAAGGTAGCCTCAGAAAGCCGTGAGGACGAAACTATCAGCGCCCTTCTGCTGCTTGAGGAAATAGGTAAGCTTGCTGCAGAAAAATACTTTGACGAGGCGCTGAGCTCAGTAGCCCTTTCGATTGAAGATACAGGAAAGCTTTCTTTAAAGAACAAGCTTCGTGAGGCTGCACTCCAGAGCCAGTGGGCGCTTGAGACCTTAAAAGTGCAGGCTGAAGAAAACTTCCTGACCAATTCTCCTATTGTTACGGAAATGGCTCTTGACAGCTTTAAATTCCCAGGAGTCACGGAAACTGATGAAAACACCGGGAAACTCCAGGAGATAAAGGAGCTGCAGAAAAAGGTTTATTCAAACCTATAATTAGGAAGAGCCCCTTAAATACCACTTATTATATTTTTTTTCTTTTATTTTCTTTTATATTCTTTTCATTTCTTTTCTTTTCTTTTCATTTCTTTTCTTTTCATTTCTTTTCATTTCTTTTCTTTTCATTTCTTTTCATTTCTTTTCATTTCTTTTTTAACTTATTTTGTATTCCCTTTATGAGTTCATATCATTTCAAATCAAATATTATTAAACAAGATTTTTATTCCAATTCCTGTTTTTGCAGTCCGGCTTTTAATTTAATTAATATGTACCAGTAAAATACGAAACAGTAATAACCTGTGGGTTCATAAATTATAATAACGGCTTGAAACTGGAGGCTAAATTTGCTTTTAACAGAAGAAATCCTTCTGCTTGAGCCTGGGCTTGAGGCGGTTAGGGCTCGAGAAGAGGCTCGGCTTTTCAGGGTAATAGATGAACTGGGTGAGCTTGGGATGAGATTTTTTTCAGGTCGGCTCTCGCAGGGGGTAACAGGCGAGACAATCGCGTGCATAAAATCCCTGGGGATGGCTGCGGCTGAGGAAAATATGACAGATGGCGTTCTTAACGCGGCAGCTTCCCTCGGGCTGATCGGGCAGGAAGCAGCAAGAAACGGGGCTAATGAAGCAGTGCTGGAGACTGCTCTTGCTCTTAAAGCTCTGGGGGAAAAAACAGCTGACATGGAAACGATTTTTTCTCTTCGGCTGATAGCTATCTCCCTTAAAGAAGTCGGAAAAGAGGCGGTCAGGCAGGGAATGGAAAAGGAAGCTATAAAAAGCCAGTTTTGTTTAAAGGAACTCCATAATTCTTGCATAGGCTCGGAAAATGAATTTGAAACCTTCAATGAAGATTTTTTTTCTTTAATCAGGGATATTGGAAGATGCGCTGCAGATGCGGGTCTTGAAAAAGCTGCAATAAATGCCGCAGCCCTGATGGAAGATTTTTAATTTACTCTAAAAGATCTTGTCTAGATGCTGTAAAAGCAACTCTTTATTCGTTTTTAAACCCGGACTAAATCCAGAGGATACTCCTTCCGTTTTTAATGCCAATCCAATATTATTCTTCAGATCCCCATACAAAAATAATTTAGTCTGAGAGGGGAAAGGTAAGGAGTTGAACCCTTTCCCCTGCCATGGAGGTTGTGTTGTTTTTACTCACACGGGGAAATATTTCAGAACCCCGGATGAGTTTTTTATTCGTATGATATATATTATGCAAGAAATGTATTTAACTCTTTTCCTTTAATAATAATGTTAGACTGTTTGGATTAATTAGTCCGATACCTTTTTAGAGAACCGAATAGATAAACCATATATAAAAACCCATGACCCTATAAAATCATTTATATACAAAATAAAGTTATTACCTCACTTTTAAATAAATATTCGGTCTTTTATTAGTCGGCCAATCTAATTCGGAATATCCGTAAAGGCATCTCATGTCTTTTGTCCTGCGCTTTGCAGAGCTGAAGCCGGCCTTCCACTTGACGAGGGAACAACCTAAGCTTTGGATTATGTTTTATTGAGGCTTCAAAAAGTTATTTACTTGATTTTCAGGGTTACATACATCTCTTTTTATCATAAATGCCTGAAAACTCTCTATAAATTTCCAAAAATATAGGAAGACTAATATCAGAGTATACCGATATAAATAATTTAATTATTAAAACCGGCATTTATAACAGGATTTGACTGGAAAGGGGTTTAAACATGTTCTCACTGAACGAACAAAAAGCTATTGAACTTGGAGAATCTGGAGAAAAAGCTGTAAGGGAACAAAACGAATATGACGCGCTCCAGTATATTGAGTACCTTCGGGAATTCAGCGAAGAGCTGATAATGGCAAACCTGGAGGCAGATTTAAAAAGGGCTATAATCTCACTTCGGAATATAGGTAATAAAGCCGTCCAGAAGAAGCTTGATACCGTTGCAGCTAATACGATACAGGTCCTTAAAAGCCTTGCAGAACCTGCGCTTGAGAAAAACCTTTCAAATGCCATGTGGTCTTTTTCAAAAGCTGTGCAGGAGATAGGGAAAGGGGCAGTGCAGTTTCAGATGCTTGAACCTGCAAAAAATGCAGTGGAGGCACTCGAGGCTATAGGATCAGGAGCCGTTGCAAAGAGAATGGAAGTTGTAACCCTCTGGACTACCCTGGTACTTGAGGAGATGAGTTACCTGGCAGACAGGCAGCAGCTCGAAGACCTCAGCAACATGGCAAAAACTGCAAGAGAAGGAATTATAAAGGCCTCGGAGGAAGGGAAGTTCGTTACAAGGGAACAGATCGAAAAGTATCCTCAGCTTATCGCCCAGACAGTAGGTGAATTCGCAGAACTTCAGAACCTTCAGCCCGCAGGTTACGAAGGCAGGCCCAATGAGGAATTCACAGAAGATGAATTTTTCGAAGAAGAAGCTGAGGAAGAAGAAAGTGAAGGCGAGGCAGAAGAACCTGAAGCCGGAGCTTCTGAAAAGGAAAAATAATAACTACGTGGGTTAGACTACCAGTGGGTTAGCAAAGTTATCAGCTAACAGAATTATTAGCTAACAGAATTATCAGCTAACAGAATTATCAGCTAACAGAATTATCAGCTAAATAAATACAAGTCCGACAGAAAAATTTAGGGCTGTTTTAAACAGCCTGCTGTCTTTTTTTAAAGTTCCTCGAAATTTCCAGAAATCTTTCGATTATTTTCAACCCTTCGGGAGTAAGCACGGACTCAGGGTGGAATTGCAGGCCGTAGATAGGATATTCTGCGTGTTCGACTGCCATGATGGTCCCGTCTTCTGCTCGTGCAGTAACCTTTATTCCGGGAGCCGGTTTCTCTATCTCAAGTGAATGGTAGCGGCCTGCTTCAAATTGCTCTTTAAGTGGTGTAAAGAGCGCCGATTCCGTATGCAGGACCCTTGAACTTTTTCCGTGTACCGGCCCCACTTTACTTCTCCTGACAGGTCCCCCAAAGGCTACATTGATTGCCTGGTGCCCCAGACAAACTCCCAGAAGAGGGATTTCCCTGCCCATTTCCCTGATGATCTCCAGGCAGTTTCCTATATCCTTCGGGTCCGAAGGGTTTCCGGGTCCGGGAGAAATTACCAGCGCATCAGGCTTTATTTCTCGAAGTTCTTCTAAGGTTACTGTGTTGGGAAGGACCAGGGTATCTTTTTCAAAATACGAAATGTAGTCTACCAGGTTCCACACAAAGGAGTCCTTGTTGTTAATGAAAACAATCTTCACCTGAAAACACCTCCTGAAGCTTTTTCTCCCGGATTTTTACTTCCCGGAGTTCTTTTCCCTGAATTTCCCTGCCCTGAAATCTCCCTCATTAAATGTATTTCCATATATCTCATCTCAAATTTTCATATATCTCAAATTTTCATATATCTCAAATTTTCATATATCTCAAACTTTCATATGTCTCAAACTTTCATATATTTCATCTCAGAGTTCTCCGCCGATAGCCGCAAGCATTGCTGCCATCTTTCGCTCAGTCTCCCTGAACTCATATGCGGGATCGGAATCGGCAACAATGCCTGCTCCTGCCTGCACTGAAGCCTTTTTGCCCTGTACAAGCACGGTCCGGATAACAATTGCAAAATCAGCATCCCCGTTCCAGCTATAGTACCCAACCCCACCACCGTAGATTCCTCTTGGAGTTGTTTCAAGTTCGGAAATAATCTCCATTGCGCGGATTTTCGGAGCCCCTGAAAGCGTCCCTGCCGGAAATACTGCCCTGAAAGCATCAAACTGATCGCATTCGGGCCTCAGGGTTCCCGAAACCGTACTTTCTATGTGCTGGACATGGGAATACTTCAGGACTTTCATGAAGTCGGAAACCTTTACCGAGCCGCTTTCCGAAACCATCCGGACATCGTTTCGTCCGAGGTCAACAAGCATTACATGTTCTGCTCTTTCCTTCTCGTCGTTGAGCATGTGTGAAGCCAGGGCTTCATCTTCAGCTTCGGACTTTCCCCTCGGGCAGGTGCCTGCAATGGGGTTTATTATAACAGTGCTTTTGTGTACGGTCAGCAGGGTCTCAGGGCTTGCCCCTACAATTGCAAGGTCTCCAAACTCAAAGATATACATGTAAGGGCTGGGGTTGATTGCCCGGAGCTGCATGTAAAGCTCAAACGAAGACTGCTCCAGTTCGAACTCGCATTCCCTGGAAAGGACTACCTGGAAAATATCCCCTGCAAAAATATGTTCTTTCGCCTGGAGTACGGACTCCTCAAATCCCGCCTGGTCAACGCTGCAGACCTGTACGCGTGGACCTGATGCCGTCGATGGGCTCGAAACTTTTGCTCCTGAAACAATTGCTTTTTCGGTTGATGCTTTTGCTATATCTTCCGGCAGGTGAGCTCCCTTAATTCTGGAGCAGAGCCTTTCTGCCTCTGAAAGCGCTTCTTCGTACACTTTTCCTGCATCCGACCCCGGGCTTACGAAGGGGGTGACAACTATGTAGACCTCTTCAGTCAGGTGGTCGAAGACAAAACTTTTTGAAACGAGCAGGTACTGAAGTTCGGGGATGTCGGACTCAAAGCCTTTCTCGACCCCAAGCCAGCTGTCATAGATTGCATCGTACGCTGTATAGCCGATAGCCCCTCCCAGGAAGGTCTGCCTCTCAAAACGTCTGGAATTAAAAAGTTCTATCCCGTTTGCCGGAGGAAAAGCAAGGCGAAGGGCATCGAAAACATCTTTTCCCTCTGGAATTGCAGCTGTAAACTTTTCCGGACCTTCATTTTTCTTCGCTTCTTTATTCTCTGCTTCTTTTTTCTTCGCTTCTTTATTCTCTGCGGTTTCCGGTCCGCAGACTTCCTCCATCTTTGCGCAGATCGCTTCAAAGAGAGGAGAAGCTTTTGGGTTAAGGAGCTCAAGGGAAATTTTTCGGTCACTTATTTTCAGCACGGCATCGGGGTCGTTTCCAACAAAGGAGAATCTTGCCCTGCTTTCCTGTTTTTCAACGGACTCCAGCAGGTAGGAGTAGCCTGTTGTCCCTGAAACCCGCAGGGCTCCGTAAAGTTCGAGGGGAGAGCAGGCAGGGGAACATCCAGCCTCAACTTTTGCAAAGAGCTGGACCAGGCCCGGCCTTTCGAGCCCGGAGACAAGTTCCAGAAATTCATCTTTTCCAAGGTCAAAGGAAAGCATCGGTACACCTCACTTCTTCAATAAACTTCCTGATTTTCACAGCATCTTTTTTTCCGCAGGTCTCTACCCCTGAAGCTGTGTCCACAGCATAGGGGGAAACTGCCCTGATAGCTTCCTGCACGTTTTCGGGTTTGAGCCCGCCGGCAAGGATCAGGGGAAGTTCTGTTTCTTCTGCAATTCTCCGGCTCAGGTCCCAGTCATGAACAAAGCCTGTACCGCCAGCTTTTCCGGCAACCCCTGAGTCCAGAAGCACGCTGTCAACAGCTCCGCTTTCTTCCAGCTCGCGGACCTCTTCAAGAAGTCGCTTTACAAGGACCTGGAGTTTAGAAGCTCCCCGACCGGCAGGCACAGAAAGGGTTTTTATGATGGGGATGTCTGCTTTTTCCCTTATGACTTCAAGTTCGAGAAGGGGCAGACTGGAGTGGATCTGCACTATGTCCGGCCTTACTTTATCGATAAGTTCCAGGGCGCAGGTGGAATTTTCAGGCATTATGACCATTACCGAATCAAGGAATTTCGGGACTTTTGATATAAGGGCAGCAGCGGTGTCCGAATCGAGTTTCCTCGGGCTTTCCACAGGGACTTCCGTGATAAAACCCACAGCATCGGCTCCGTAGAAGGCTGCAAGTTTTATATCTTCAGGACTGCGGATCCCGCAGATTTTTACCCGGGTTTTCGGACTTGTTTTCATGCCCTTTCCCCGGAAGCCGGGCTTAACACAGACGTGTCAGAAGAGGCAAGAAGCGCTTTTCCCGAGCTAGAGCCCTCTTTTTTGCCCTGCCTGGAAATTTCGGCAGTGAAATTCCGGAACTGGTTGAACTTGACCATTACTTTCCCGCTGTCAATCGCATCTTCGGCAATGGGGATTGCCTGCCGGATTGAGCCCACTATCCCGCTCACATACAGGGCTGCGGCTGCGTTCAGGATTACAAGATCCCTCTTGGGCCCTTTCTGTCCCTTAAAGATGCAGAGGAGGTCACGGGCATTTTCTTTCGGGGAGCCGCCTTTGATTTCATCGGGCTTTGCCCGCAGCATGCCGAGAGCTTCCGGAGTCAGAGTGTATGTGGAAACTTTTCCGTCCTTTAATTCGGCAACGTAGGTCTCGCTCACGTTTGAGATCTCATCCATCCCGTCTCCGTTCACCACAAGAGCGTGTTCGGTCCCGAGCTCAGCAAGAGCATAAGCTATCGGCTCACAGAGGCTTTTATCAAAAACTCCTACGACCTGCCCTTTCGCTCCTGCCGGATTGGTCAGGGGTCCAAGGATATTGAAAACCGTCCTTACTCCAAGCTTTTTCCTGACCCCTGCAACCCGCTTCATGGCAGGGTGGAAAACCGGGGCAAACATGAACCCTATGCCTATCTCTTCTATAGTCTTCCTGACAAGTTCCGGGGCAAGCTCCACTTTGATCCCGAGGGCTTCAAGCACATCCGAACTTCCGGACATTGAGGTGGCAGCCCTGTTTCCGTGTTTGGCTACAGGGACTCCGACTGCTGCAGTCACAATTGCAGCTGCTGTTGAGACATTGATGGTGTTAAGCCCGTCTCCTCCTGTCCCGACGACGTCCACAAGCCTGAAAGGAACGTCCGGCCGGATCATATTGGCGACTTTCTTCATTCCCTTTACAAAGCCTGTGATTTCTTCGGGTTTTTCCCCTTTTGTCTTGAGGGCGAGCAGAAATTTCCCTATCTCCTCATCCCCTGCTGTGCTCAGAATCTCGCCCAGTGCGGCTTCGGCTTCTTCTGAACTCAGGTCGCAGCCTTCTTCCAATTTTTTAATATATACTTTCATTCCCTGCATTCTTCTGCCCCCTCTGAAATTCCTGTTTCAATTTGCTTCAAGTATGCCGGATTTGAGTTCCCTCACGAGGGCTTCCAGCTTTTCGTTTACATCTTTCCCTTCTTCGATGATCCTGACAAAAGCCGAGCCGACAATTACAGCGTCTGCTCCAGCTTTTCTGACTTCTGCAGCCTGCTTTCCGGTTGAGATCCCAAAACCCACAGCTTTCGGAATATCGGTTTTTACCCTGGAAAGCAGTTCTTTTGTGGAACCTGAAACGTCCGCCCTGGTTCCCGTAACCCCAAGCCTTGAAACCAGGTAGATGAAGCCCGAGCCTCTCTGCAGTATCTTCAGGATTCTTGCATCGGTCGTTGTAGGTGCAACCAGAAAGATCAGGTCAAGCCCGTGTTTCTCACAGCTATTCTTCAGATCAGCTGCTTCTTCTACCGGGATGTCGGGGATGATCAGTCCGCTTATTCCTGCTTCTGCGGCATGGGCTACGAATTTTTCCACTCCGTACCTGAACACCGGATTGTAATAGGTCATGCACACAAGAGGAACTTCAACCTCAAGGGCTCTGACAAGTTCGAAGTAACCTTCAATATCCATGCCGGCTGCAAGTGCCCTCTGTCCTGCTGCCTGGATGGTTGGCCCGTCAGCCACGGGGTCTGAAAACGGGAAACCGAGTTCGATAATATCCGCGCCCCCGTTTGCCAGGGCTTTTACAACCCCGGCGGTTGCTTCTGCGGAGGGGTCTCCTGCCATCACATAGCCGATAAGGGCTCCTTCTTTTTTCTCCCTGAGTTCACCGAATTTTTCTGAAATTTTTTGCCTTCTACTTTGCCTTCTAAGTTCAGTTTCCATTTGCCTTTCCATTTTAGATCCCTCTCTTCAGGCTCAGGACGGTTTCCAGGTCCTTGTCCCCTCTTCCAGAAAGGTTTACAACCACAAACTCTCCAAGTTCCCCGGATTCGGCAGCTTTTTTAAGGTAGGCAAGGGCATGTGAGGATTCAAGGGCAGGAATGATTCCTTCAAGCCGGCTCAGTTCGTGGAAAGCTTCAAGCGCTTCATCATCTGTGACATAGCGGGCTGTAACCCTGCCGCTCTCCGAAAGGTAAGCCAGTTCCGGGCCTACTCCTGAGTAGTCAAGTCCTGCTGATATGGATTCGGACTCAAGGATCTGCCCGTTTTTGTCCTGCAGCACCTTTGTCCGGGCCCCGTGCAGGATCCCTTCTTCCCCGGCACAGAGAGAAGCTGAGTGGAGAGCTGCTTTTTCCGTACACTTCAGGGCTTTTCCCCCGGCTTCTACGGCAATCAGTTTGACCTCTCTGTCTTCGACAAAGGGATGGAAACTTCCCATGGCATTGCTCCCGCCGCCTGCACAGGCGATGATAGAGTCAGGCAGCCTGCCTTCTTTTTCCATTGCCTGCTCCTTTATTTCACGCCCGATCACGCTCTGGAAATCCCTTACGATCATCGGGTAGGGATGGGGGCCGACCACTGAACCGATCAGGTAGTGGGTGTTTCCTATGTTGGTGACCCAGTCCCGCATCGCCTCGTTGATTGCATCTTTGAGGGTTTTTGAGCCTGTCTCTACGGCTTTTACCTCGGTCCCCATGAGTTCCATCCTGTATGCGTTCATCTGCTGGCGTTTGACGTCTTTTGCCCCCATGTAGACGATAGTCTCAAACCCGAGAGTCGCTCCCACCATGGCAGTTGCAGTCCCATGTTGCCCGGCACCTGTTTCGGCGATCAGCCTGGTCTTTCCCATGAACTTTGCAAGCAGGGCCTGTCCGAGAGCATTGTTGAGCTTGTGGGCACCCCCATGCACCAGGTCTTCCCGCTTGAGATAGACCTTTGTCCCGTATTTCTTGCTCAGGTTCCGGGCAAAGTAAAGAGGAGTTTCCCTGCCCCCAAAATCCCTGAGGTAATGTTCAAGTTCTGCAAGGAATTCAGGGTCGTTTTTGTACTTCTCATACCCCGCTTCCAGCTCTTCCAGGGCCGGCATGAGGACTTCGGGTACGTACTGCCCTCCGAATTTCCCGTACTTTCCTTTTACCTGAGATTCTGAAACTTCAGTTCCTGTCAATTTGATTACTCCCTTGTATCTTGATTTCTGATTTTGTGATTCCTGAATTTTTAATTCCTGAATTCTTGATTCCTGAGTTGTGATTCCTGAGTTGTGATTCCTGAGTTGTGATTTCTGAGTTGTGATTCCTGATCTCGTGATTCCTGATTTTATGAAACAGAATTATGACCTTAGTTTTGAAATGAAAGCGGATTTTTCGACCTTATTTCCACAGGCCGAAAGTTCCTGAAAGTCAAGGAAAAGCAGTTGTTAACGCCAGCAAAAGCTCTGGACAAATTCTTTAGTTTTCTCAAAAACGGAGTCACTTTCCATAAGTGAAGACCCTATAAGCACAGCGTCCGCCCCTGCCTGCATCACGCGCCTGGCATCTTCGGGACTGTTCATCCCCTGTCTCTTATACACATCTCCGAGCCCACGAGACGGACTCCTATCTCGTATGCCGT